>DATIEF010000089.1:0-3343 GCA_035455865.1 Gemmatimonadales bacterium
CCTGGGCGCCCGTTCCGCCGCGGGCCGGCGACCACCGCCCCCCACGTCCGGCGTCCCACATCTCGCGCCCCCCATCGCGTTTCCCTCTCACCTCTCACCTCTCACCTCTCACCTCTCACGTCTCACCTCTCACCCCTCACGGCCCCCCTCCCCTCCCGAACAAACACCGATACCGCTATAATGCACCGATGCCCCCGTTCCAGGTCGTCGCCCCATTCCAGCCCGCCGGAGACCAGCCCAAGGCCATCGGCGCGCTCACCGACGGGCTCCGGCACGGGGAGAAGTACCAGACGCTCCTCGGCGTCACCGGCTCCGGGAAGACGATGACGCTGGCACACGTCATCGCCAACTACGGCAAGCCGACGCTCGTGCTGTCGCACAACAAGACGCTCGCGGCGCAGCTCTACGGCGAACTCCGGCAGTTCCTCCCCGGCAACGCGGTCGAATACTTCGTCTCCTACTACGACTACTACCAGCCCGAGGCGTACGTCCCGGCCACCGACGTCTACATCGAGAAGGACGCGTCGATCAACCAGGACATCGAGCAGCTCCGGCTCCGGGCCACGTCGTCGCTGATGGAGCGGAACGACGTGGTCATCGTGGCCACCGTGAGCGCCATCTACGGCCTCGGCGACCCGGTCCAGTACCGGAAGCTGATGGTCACCGTGACGCGGGGAGAGAGCCCGGGCCGCGACGGGATCCTCGGGGAGCTGGTGCGGATCCAGTACGGCCGCAACGACGTGAGCTTCGAGCCCGGCACCTTCCGGGTCCGGGGCGACACGATCGAGATCTATCCCGCCTACGCCGACCAGGCGGTGCGGGTGGAGCTGTGGGGCGACCAGGTGGAGCGGATCACCAAGATCGACCCGCTCACCGGGGCGCCGATCGCGGTGCTCGACCAGGCGGCCATCTATCCCGCCCGGCACTTCGTGACGGAGCGCCCCACCATCGAGCGCGCGGTCGGGCTCATCCGCGCTGAGCTCGCCGAGCGGCTCCGGGCGCTGCGCGAGGCGGGGAAGCTCCTCGAGGCGCAGCGGCTGGAGAGCCGCACCACGTTCGACATCGAGATGCTCCTCGAGGCCGGGATGTGCGCCGGCATCGAGAACTACTCCCGGCACCTGACCGGCCGCGCCGAGGGTGAGCGCCCCGCCTGCCTCATCGACTACTTCCCGGCCGACTTCCTGGTCGTGGCCGACGAGAGCCACGTGACGCTCCCGCAGATCGGTGGGATGTACAACGGCGACCGCGCGCGGAAGACGACGCTCGTCGAGTACGGCTTCCGGCTCCCCTCGGCGCTCGACAACCGGCCGCTCCGCTTCGAGGAGTTCATCGGGCTCGTGCCACAGCTCCTGGCCGTCTCCGCGACGCCGGGGGAGTACGAGCTCGGGCTCTCGCACGGCCACGTGGTCGAGCAGGTCATCCGGCCCACCGGCCTGGTGGATCCCGAGGTCGCGATCCGGCCGGTCAAGGGCCAGGTCGACGACCTGCTGGGCGAGATCCGCGATCGGGTCGGGCGCCGCGAGCGCACCCTCGTCACCACGCTCACCAAGCGGATGTCGGAGGACCTGACCGACTACCTGCAGCAGACCGGGGTCCGGGTGCGGTACCTCCACTCCGACATCGACGCGATCGAGCGGATGGAGATCCTCCGCGGGCTCCGCCTCGGCGAGTTCGACGTGCTGGTGGGCATCAACCTGCTGCGCGAGGGGCTCGACCTGCCGGAGGTGTCGCTGGTGGCCATCCTCGACGCCGACCAGGAGGGGTTCCTCCGCTCCGACCGGTCGCTGATCCAGACCGTGGGCCGCGCGGCGCGCAACGTGAACGGCAAGGCGATCCTCTACGCCGACCGGGTCACCGGCTCGATGCAGCGCGCGCTCGACGAGATGGACCGGCGGCGGAAGATCCAGCTGGCCTACAACGCCGAGCACGGCATCACGCCCCGATCGATCATCAAGTCGCTGGAGGAGGTCAAGCTCTCCACCCGCGTGGCCGATGCGCGGACCGAGCGCCCGCCGGCCAGGGAGAAGGCCGCACCCGCCGCCGACCTCCACGATCCCGCCGAGCGCGCCAAGGCGATGCGCGCGCTCGAACAGCAGATGCGCGAGGCGGCGGCCGACCTCGAGTTCGAAGTGGCGGCCATCCTGCGCGACCAGCTCAACGAGCTCCGCGCCCTCGAGGCGCCCGACGTGCGCCGCGGCGCCGCGCCCCAGCGGCGCGGGGCCGGCCGCTCGCGGGCAGGGCGGCGCTAGCATGCCCGCGCTCACTGAGCCCGAGCTCGCGGCCTTCGGCGAGCGCCTCGGCGCCGAGCTCCCGCACGGCGCGGTGGTGACGCTCGCCGGCGAGCTCGGCGCCGGGAAGACCACCCTGGTCCAGGCCATTGCCCGGGGACTCGGCGTCACCGCGCCGGCCACGAGCCCCACCTACAACCTCGTGCATCGCTACGAGGGCCGGCGCGGGCCGGTGTTCCACCTCGACTGCTACCGCCTGCGGCATCCCGACGAGGCCGCCGACCTGGATTGGGAAGGGATCCTCGGGGAGGGGGATGCGGTGCTGATCGAATGGCCGGAGAAGGCGGGCGCCTGGGTGCCGACGCCGACCCGGCGACTCGTGCTCCGGCACCGGCCCCAGGACCCGGACCGCCGCGACGTGGAGGCCGGCTAGATGTGGCTTGCGATCGACACCTCCGCTGACCGGGCCGCGGTCGCCGTGGGCGATGCGGCGGGCCCGCGCGCCGAACGGTCGGTGCAGGGGGCGCGCCAGCACGCCGCGCAGCTGCTGCCGATGATCGACGCGGTGCTCGCCGAGGTGGGCGCAGACCTCGCCACGCTCGACGGCGTGCTCCTCGCCGACGGGCCGGGGAGCTTCACCGGGTTGCGGGTGGGGGCGGCGGTCGCCAAGGGGATCGCGGCGGCCCGCGGCCTGGAGGTGCGCGCCGCGCCCGCGCTCCTCATCCTGGCCGCAGGGGCGCTGCCGCCGCACGCGGGTCCGGTGCTCGCGCTCACCGACGCGCTGCGCGGCGATGTCTATGCGGCGGTCTACGACGTCCAGGAGACGTCGGTGACCGTGCGGCGGGCGCCGACCGTCGTCAAGGCGGCCGATGCGGCGTCGCTGGCCCCCGGCGGCGCCGCCGTGGTGGGCACCGCGCACGAGTCGATCCTCGCGGCCGCGGCGGCGGCGCTCAAGGGACCGCGCCTCGCACCGCCGGCGGCCACCGCCGCCGTCATGCTCGAGCTCCTCGACCGGAGCGGCGCGCTGGCACCGGTGGCGGACATCGGCCGCTGGGAACCGGCCTACGGGCGCCCCGCGGAGGCCCAGCGCAAATGGGAGGAGGCCCATGGACGCC
>DATIEF010000090.1:0-3042 GCA_035455865.1 Gemmatimonadales bacterium
CAGTGCGCCCACTATGGCTCGCTCATCCGCACCCGGTTCGGGGAGCCGTTCTACACCCACGAGACCATCCGGGTGGATGACGTCGTGGGGCTCGAGGTGCAGTCGATGTAGGGGGGAGCGGAGGAAAGGGGCTGAAGGCGGGGGAAAGCGTAGGAAAGCGGGGGAAAGCGTAGGAAAGCGGGGGAAAGCGTTGGAAGGCGTTGGAAAGTGGAGGAAGGCACAGGAAGGAGCGGGTGAACGGCGGAAGGTGGGGGAAGGAGCCGGAAGGCGGGAACGACCCTACCGCCTTACCGCCCTACCGCCTAACCGCCTATTTTCCATCATGCCCAAGCCTGAGCCGATCTACCTCGACCACGCCGCCACCACCCCGGTCCGCGCGGAGGTGCTGGAGGCGATGCTGCCGTACCTGCGCCCGGAGGTGTTCGGCAATCCCTCGAGCGCCCACCGGTTCGGCCGGAGCGCGCGCGCCGGGGTCGAGACGGCCAAGAAGCAGGTGGCGGCGGCGGTCGGCGCGGAACCGAACCAGGTCATCTTCACGAGCGGCGGCACCGAGGCCGACAACCTGGCCGTCATCGGCGGCGCACTTGCGGCCAAGGCGGCGGGGCGGAAGCTCCGCGCGGCAGTCGAGTCCACCGCCCACAAGGCGATCCTCGCCGCGGCCCACGCGGTGGTGCACTTCGGCGGGGAGGAGGAACTCCTCCCGGTCGATGGCAACGGGCAGCTCGACCTGACCGCCGTGGACGCGGCGCTCGCCCGCGGCCCGGGTGTGCTCTCCGTGATGTGGGTCAACAACGAGACCGGCGCCATCCAGCCGGTCGCGGAGATCGGCGCGCGATGTCGGGCGGCGGGCGTCACCTTCCACATCGACGGCGTGCAGGGCTTCGGCAAGGTGGCCGTCGCCTTCCGCGACCTCCCCGCCGACCTCCTCACCATCTCCGGCCACAAGATCGGCGCCCCCAAGGGGATCGGCGCCCTCCTCGTCAGGGACCGCCACGCGATCGAGGCGATCATCCACGGCGGCGGCCAGCAGTTCGGGCTCCGGCCGGGGACCGAGAACGTCCCCGGCATCGTGGCGCTGGGCCGAGCGGCCGAACTCACCGCGGCAGATTGGGTGTCGGAGTCCCGGCGGATCGGCGGCCTCCGCGACCGACTGTGGGCCGGCATCCACGCCGCGGTCGGCGATGCGGTCCAGCACGGCGGCGGGGGGCCCCGCGCCCACCACGTGCTGAGCGTCGGCATCCCCGGCGCCGACAGCGAGACGCTCCTGATGCACCTCGACCTCGCGGGCATCGCAGTCTCGGCGGGGTCCGCCTGCTCCACCGGCGCCGTCGAGCCCTCGCACGTCCTCGTGGCGATGGGCGTCCCCCACGACCTGGCCGTCGGCACCATCCGGATGAGCCTGGGGCACGAAACGACCGAGGCGGACATCGACCGGGTGCTCGCGACCTTCCCCGGCGTGGTGGAGAAGGTCCGGAAGCTCGCCGGGGCGCTGGGCCGTGCCTGAGCCCTCGGGCACGCGTCCGCGGGTGCTCGTCGCGATGTCCGGCGGGGTCGACAGCTCCGTCGCCGCGGCGCGCCTGGTCGAGGAGGGCTATGACGTGATCGGCGCCACGATGAAGCTGTTCTGCTACGGCGACTCGGTGCCCGACCGTCCCTGCTGCTCCCTCGACTCGATCAACGACGCGCGCGCGGTGGCCCACCGGCTGGGCATCCCGCACTACGTGCTCAACCTCGAAGACCGCTTCGACCTCCACGTCATCCAGAACTTCGTGAGCGAATACGGCCGCGGCCGCACCCCGATCCCGTGCGTCCGGTGCAATTCCTTCACCAAGTTCCGCGACCTGCTGGCCCACGCCGACTCCCTCGACTGCCGGTTCCTCGCGACGGGCCATTACGCCAATGCCCGCAACGGCGCGCTCTACCGCGGCGACGACGCGTCGAAGGACCAGACCTACTTCCTCTGGGGCATCGACCGGGCGGTGGTGGCGCGGATGCTGACGCCGGTCGGCGGGCTCACCAAGGCGGAGACCCGCGCCTACGCCCGCCGCCTCGGGCTCGAGACCGCCGAGAAGCCGGAGTCGGTCGAGATCTGTTTCGTGCCCGACGACGACTACGTGCGCGTGCTGGAACAGCACCTCCCCGCCGACGCGCCGGCGCTCACCCCCGGGCCGTTGGTCACCGTCGCGGGGGACGTGGTCGGCGAGCACCAGGGCTACGCCCGGTACACCATCGGCCAGCGACGCGGCCTTCCCGGCGGCGCCGGCGCGCCCCGTTACGTGGTGGCCATCCGCCCGGAGTCGCGCGAAGTGGTCATCGGTGGGGAGGAGGACCTGGCCGGTCACCGCGTGGTGCTGGAGGAGGTCAACTGGCTCGCCCGGCCCCTCGCGGCGGGCGAGAGCTGCGGCGTCCAGGTCCGCTACCGCGCCCCGGCCACGCCGGCCACGGTCATCGCCCGGACGGACGACTCGATCACCCTCGCCCTCGCGACCCCGGTGCGCGCCATCACCCCGGGGCAGTCCGGCGTGCTCTACGGCGCCGGCCAGCAGCTCCTCGGCGGCGGCGTGATCGCCTGATGCGCGAACTCGCGCTCCGCTGGGCGGTGACCGCCGCCGCGCTCTTCCTGGCCGTGGCGATCGTCCCGGGGCTCCACTTCGACACCAGCGACGGTGGCATCCTCCGGCTCTTCCTCGTCGCGGCGGTGTTCGGCATCGTGAATGCGGTGCTCAAGCCGCTGCTGTCGGTCCTCACCTGCCCGCTCATCCTCCTCACCTTCGGCCTCTTCACCCTGGTGGTCAACGCCCTCCTGCTCGAAATCACCGGGTGGCTCTCGACCCGCTGGGGGCTCGGGTTCAGCGTGGCCGGGTTCTGGCCCGCGTTCTGGGGTGGCCTCGTGGTGGGCATCAGCTCGGCCCTGCTCCTGGCCGCCACCCGCCCCCGGCGCCGCCCCCCGGAGGTGGAGATCCACACGCTCGATTGACGTTCACGGGCCTGTTACAATGCCCGGGTAGCTTTCCCGCATGACCGATTCCGCCGCACCCGCCC
>DATIEF010000091.1:0-4366 GCA_035455865.1 Gemmatimonadales bacterium
CCGAGGGCCATCACCCTTCCACCGCCACCCGGTACAGGATCACGCCGCATGATTCGCACGGGTCGGCCAGGAGCCCCCCCGAGGTCGGCGACCGGCGGCTGGTGGGGACGGCGGTGCGGCAGGCGCTGCAGCTCACGCCCACGAGCGCCACCACCACGGCCCGCTTCCGGGAGGTGAAGAGCCGCTCGTAGCGCGAGCGGAGCGGCTTCTCGACGCCCTTGGCCGCCGCCTCCCGCGCGGCACGCGCCGCCGTGCGATCGCCCTCGAGCGCCTTCCGCTTGGCGGCCACGGCGTCCCGCGCCTCGGACTGCGCCCCGCGCATCTCGGCCACCTGCGCCGCGGCGAGCTTGGACCGCTCCTCCGCCAGGGCCACGGCATCGGCGGCCTTGACCCATTCGCCCTCCTCGCGCTTCACCACCGACTGCGCCAGGTCGAGCTCCGCCATCAGCGTCGCCGCTTCCTTCGGGTTCCGCACCGTCTCCAGCCGCTGGCGCCGGCGGTCGTTGAGCTTCTTGTAGCTCTCGATCCGCTGCTCCAGCTCGTCGCGCCGGGCAGCGGCGTCCTTGGCCTCGCGCTCGGCCTGGGCGGCCTTGCCGACCGCGCCGGCCACCTCGCGCTCGAGGGCGGCCTCCTCCTCATCGATCTCGAGGGAGCGCACGTCGAGCTCGAGGAGGGCGAGGTCCTTGGCCTGCAGGTCGAGCAGCTTGACGAGTTCGTCGGTCATGTGGGGTCGCTTTGGGTAGAGGTCATTGGTCGATGGTCGATGGTCGTTGGTCGTTGGTCGTTCGTGGTCAGCGCCGACCGGCGCGGCGGAGCGGACGGCGATTCCACTCATTCGGGAACCGCCGCTGGAGGTCGGCGCGCATCTCCTCCTTGCGGCGGAGCAACGTCTCCACCTCGCCGGGACCGGCCACGTCGATCTGCGCCTGCAGCGAGTCGAACTGGCGGAGGAGGGGCCGGGCCTCGAGCGCCTCGCGCGCCGCCTCGTACACGTCGCCCGCGTTCTCCGCCGATCCGTGCGTGGATCCCTTGAGCTCCGACCACGCCAGCTGCGCCTCGTCGGAGAGTGCCTCGGGGAGCGCCGCGCCGGCCAAGAGCTGCGCAAAGATCTCGCGGTATTCCTTCCGCTCGAACCACTCGGGGCGGATCCCGTCCTTCCTCGCGCGGTCGACCCACTCGGCCTGCGCGAGCAGGACGCCCAGGAAGTTCCGCTCGGAGCCGGATTGGCGGGACGACCGTGGCGGCTGCGACGCACGGTCGGATGGACGCATGGGCGCGTGGGCAGGGGTCACGGCCGTCGGCCGCCCGTGCGTCCGTGCGTCCGTCCGCTTCTCCATCTCCGCCTGCAGCACCTCGCGGCTCACCTTGGCCCGTTCCGCCACGGTGGTCAGGTAGAGCTCGCGGGTGATCGGGTCGCTGGTGGCGCGGATCGTGGGGAGGAGCCGGTCGAGCGCCTCGCGGCGGTGTTCCACGTCGGCGAACCACCCCTTCTTCTCGAGCATCGCGATCTTGCGCTCGATCACGTCCTCGGCGTCGTGCAGCACCTTGCGGAGCGCCTCGACGCCCTGGGTCCCGACCAGCGAGTCGGGGTCCTCGTCGTCGGGGAGCGTCGCCACCCGCACCCGGACGCCGTGGCGCAGCAGCTCATCGGCGGCACGGAAGGCGGCGCGGAGCCCCGGCCCGTCGCTGTCATAGAGCACCGTCACCGCCGGGGTGAACTTCCGGATCAGCGCCGCCTGCCGGTCGGTGAGCGAGGTGCCGAGCGGTGCCACGACGTTCTCGACGCCGGCCAGGACCAGGCGGAGGGTGTCGAAGTACCCTTCGACGAGGATCGCCATCTCCTCCTTGCGGATGGCCTGCTTGGCGGCGTGGAGGTTGTAGAGCATCTCCCCCTTGTGGTACACCGGCGACTCGGGGGAGTTGAGGTACTTGGGTTCGCCCTCGCCCAGGATCCGCCCGCCGAAGGCCACCACCCGGCCGCGGAGGTCGTGGATGGGGATGAGGAGCCGCTGGCGGAAGCGGGGGCCCACCGAGCCGTCCTGCCGCTCGACGGTGAGTCCCGCCTCGAGGAGCGTGGCCGCGGTGATGCCGAGCGCCGTCATCGCCTGCTGGAAGGCGGGGCCGGCGGGGGCGAAGCCCAGCCCCAGCTCGCCCGCCTGCTCCGGCGTGAGCCCGCGCCTGGCCACGTACGCGCGGGCCGCCTCGGCCTCGGGCAGTTCGCGCAACTGCCGCTGGAACCAGTCGTGCGCGGTGGCCACCGCCGAGTAGAGCGGTTCCCGCGGGTCGGGGCCGGCGCGCTCGGTGGTCTCCGGGATCACGATCCCACTCTTCGATGCCACGGCGCGGACCGCGGTCGGGTAGTCCATCCCGAAGCGCTTCATCAGGTACTTGAAGACATCGCCGCTCTCGTGGCAGACGAAGCAGTAGTACATCCCCCGCTTCGGCACGACGGCGAAGTTGCGGTTGGTGCCGCCGTGGAACGGGCAGGGCCCGCGGTAGTCGGTGCCGGTGCGCTTCAACTCCACCGACTCGCCGATGATGGACACGAGGTCGGCGGTGTCGCGCACCTGCTCGATCACCTCGTCGGGGATCCGGCTCACGGCGTGAACTCCGCCACGGTGACACCGGTGCCGCCCTGGTTCCGGGGCGCAAAGGCGAAGGCCTTCACCCGCCTGTCGGCCTTGAGCACCCGCTGCACCCGCTCCCGCACGACGCCGGTCCCCATCCCGTGGATGATGCGGAGGAAGGGCGCCTCGCCGAGCACCGCAGCGTCGACCGCGGCGGCCGTGACCATCTCGGCCTCGTCGCCGGTCATGCCGCGGAGGTCGACTTCGCTGACATCGTGAGAGGTGAGAGGTGAGGCGTGAGACG
This sequence comes from Gemmatimonadales bacterium, assembly GCA_035455865.1. Classification (GTDB taxonomy): domain Bacteria; phylum Gemmatimonadota; class Gemmatimonadetes; order Gemmatimonadales; family GWC2-71-9; genus CAMLHU01. The sequence continues at coordinate 2,872 of DATIEF010000091.1, forward strand.
TGAGACGTGAGACGTGAGACGTGTTACGGGAGAGATGGGATGCGCGACCCGCGACCCGCGACGTGCGACCTGGAACGCGAGAAAGCTCGGTGGCATCGACGGTCAGCCGGACCGCCCCCGCCGAAATGACGACCTTGCCGTCGCGCCGGACTTCGATCACCTCGCCGCTGACACCGCCCGATGTCTGCACCAGGTCCCCGACGCTGATTCCAGACCCGTCACCCGCGGCGCGCGCCCCACTCGTCACCCGGCCCTCGGCTCCCGTCTCCAATTGCTCCAAGGCTTCCCGCTCGCTCCCCGCGGCCACTTCGAGCTTGCGCCGAGCCTCCCGTGCCTCCTCGTCCGTCGCCGCCTTCCGCGCCAGCGCCAGCGCATCCTCGACGGTCTGCCGGGCTTCGAGCAGGTAGTCGCGCGAGCGCGAACGCTTCTCCCGCTCCGCGTCCTTTTCCCGCGCGGCGAGCGCCGCCTCCCGTGCCGCCTGGGACGTCTCCTGTGCCGCGAGCCGCGCCGCAAGGTTCCCGGCGTCGAGTGCCCGGTCCTCGAGCTCCCGCGCCCGGCGATCGAGCTCCGCGCCTTTCGCCTCGGCCGCCGCGAGGAGCTGGTCGAGCCGCCGCTCCTCGGTCGACACGAGCGCCTCCGCCGCCGCCAGCACCGCCGGATCGACGCCCAGCCGCCGCGCGATGGCGAGTCCGTACGAGCGCCCGGGGACACCCTTCTGGAATCGGTAGGTGGGCTCGAGCGCCGCGACGTCGAACTGGAGCGACGCGTTGACCACGCCCCCGATGCGGGTGGCCAGGTCCTTGAGCGCGCCGAGGTGCGTCGTCGCGATGGTGGTGACACCGCGCGCGGTGAGCGCCGTGAGGGTGGCCGCGGCGAGCGCCGCCCCTTCCGCGGGGTCGGTGCCGCTCCCGATCTCGTCGAAGAGCACGAGCGTGGCGTCGTCCGCGCCATCCAGGATCCGGCGGACCTCGGCCACGTGGGCGCTGAAGGTCGAGAGGTCGGCCGCGATCGACTGGTGGTCGCCGATGTCGGCGTGGAACTGGCGGAAGATGGGGAGCGACGACCCCGCGGCGAGCGGCGGCACGATCCCGCTCTGGGCCAGCGCGGCGAGGAGCCCTACCGCCTTGAGGAACACCGTCTTCCCGCCGGTGTTGGGGCCGCTCACGAGCACGGTGCGTTCGCCGCGCTCCAGCAGCAGGTCGAAGGGGACGACCGCGATCCCCCGCGCCAGGAGGATCGGGTGCCGCCCCCGCCGGATGACCACCGCCGATCCCGGCTCACCCATCTCCGGCGCCACCGCATCGCATCGCGCCGCGTACCGCCCGCGCGCCGCGAGGTCGTCGACGGCGATGCACATCTCCTGCACCCCCGCGAGCGACGGGGCCCAGGGCCGGAGCAGCGCAGAGAGTTCCGCCAGCACCCGGCGCACCTCGCGCTCTTCGGCCACCTCCGCTTCGCGGAGCGCGTTGCCCAGCGGGATCGTCTCGGCCGGCTC
>DATIEF010000092.1:0-3319 GCA_035455865.1 Gemmatimonadales bacterium
CCCAGCCGCCGCCTGGCGCTCGGCGTGATCCCCACCTCGCGCGCCTTCTTCCGGAATCCCGCGCCGTGGTCCACCGGGTGGCCGTTCTCGGCCTGCCACTGGTGCACCATCTCGTGCAGGACGGTGTGCTCCACCTCCGCCCAGCCGTGGCGCCGCACGTGGCCGCGGCCCAGCGCGATCTCGCTCGGACGCCCGGTCCTGAGGTCGACCGCCAGCTCGCCCAGGCGGCTCCGCATCCGGCCGCTCAGCCGGAACGCGATCGGCCCCAGCGCGCCCCCAAAGTACTCGGCATTGAGCCGGGCGTGCAGTTCGCCCAGTCGGTGCAGGAGCTCGAGGTCGCCGGGCTGGGGGCGTTCCGGCCGGCGCCTGGGCTCCGACCGGTGCTCGATCGGGAAGGCCAGGAACGTCGTCTCCGCCACCTTCCGCATCGGCCGCGGGATCCCCGGCAGGAGGAACCGCACCACCGCCTCCAGCACGTAGTCGGGCGCCTCGGCGTATCCCTCGTGGATGCGGACGATGCCGTTGGCGCCGTAGCTCAGCATCACCGAACGGTTGGCGTGGAGCGTCAGCCCCTTGAGCCCGGGCACGCCGAGGATGCCGAGCAGTTCGAGGCGCCGCGCCAGCAGCTCGCCGGGCGGGAGGGTGAGGCTCGGCGCCTCGGGATCAGGCGCTGACCGGAACCGGATCGGGGGCACGGCGCCTCCGGGCGAACGCGTTGATGTCCGACGGGATGAATTCCCGGCGGCCCGATTCCCACCGCCAGTGCTGGATGTGCACCGCCTGGTCGTCCACGTGCACCAGGTTGAACGCCGACGGGCGACCGCCGCGGGTGCGGCTGGTGTGGGTGCTCGAGGTGCTCACCGGTAGCACCTCGTCGACCAGGCCGGCGCCTTCCTGGTGGTCGTGGGCACAGAGCACGACATCGGCGCCGGTGGCCAGGAGCCGGCGCTGCGCCGAGCGCCAGTGGGCCATCCCCATCCGGCGGGAGATGGCGCCGGGGAGCACGTTGTGGTGCAGCACCGCCACCCGGACCGCCTCCGGGGGCGCATCGGAAAAGAGCTTCGTCAGACGCTTCGTCTCCCGACGGGGCAGGTGGCCCTTGACCGTCAGGTCGCGGAGGTTCCAGGTGAGCGAGCCCCAGGAGAGGCCGTAGCTCGTGAGCGCGCCGGAGATGACGGCACCGGGGACGTCGAGCACCGGTGCCAACGCCTCGCCGAAATAGTGGCGGTACTTCGTCCAGCGGACTCGCGCCCGGCCGATCGGGAGCACCGCGCGCCACCACTGCACGTCGTGATTGCCGGGGATGACGAGCGTGGGCGTGGAGCGCTGGATGTGCTCCACCAGGGCCAGCGCCCGCTGGAACTCGCCGTGCCGGGCGCGCTGCGTCAGGTCGCCGGCGATGACCGCCGCGTCGGCGCCCAGCGTCGGGATGAGCGATTCGAGCGCCCGGACCTGGTCGAGGTCGGCGTCGCGCCCGAAGTGCAGGTCGGAGAGCTGGACGATCGTGAGATCGGTCACCAGACCGCCCGGACCTTGTACGTGAGGAGCGCCTGGCCTCCCGCCGGCACCTTGACCCGGAAGCGGACCTTGGTGGAGGAGAGCCGCTCCGCCGGCACCGAGCTCGAGAGGACGCTCCACTCGCCCGAGCGCATCTCATACACGTCGACCGTCACGTCGGCCGCCCCCGCGTTGCGGAGCGTGTCGGCGTACGCCGCGATGGCGTAGGTGCGGACGAACCGGCGGCTCTGGGAGGAATCGCGCCCGGTCTGCCAGCTGGTCTGCACCCGCCGGGCCGTGAGGTCAAAGGCCGTGCCGGCGTTGAGCTCCAGGTCCTCGCCGGCAGGGGTGTGGTCGATGTTGGTCTCGCCGATGAGCTGGAGCCGGCCGGCGCTGTCGGGCTCGAACATCCTGACGATTCCGCCGGGGAGCGGACGGTCGCCGAGATCGGTCTTGCGGGGCCGCTTGACGACGTACGTCACCTGGACCGGAACGTCCGTCGTGGTCATGTCCTGCCCGAACCCACCCCACCAGGGGAGCGCGCCGGCCACCACGTAGGTCTTCTGGTAGGGAGCGCTTGCGGGATCGAAGAGCGCCGCGGTCGTGGTGACCCCGGGAGACACCGTCAGTCGGCCCGGCAGGGTGTAGATGTGGAACTCCCCCACCTTCTGTTCCACAGTTCCCGGAACGCGTATGGCGGCTTCCGCCAACACCTCCGGGCCGTTCATCGCCTTCATCGGGCCACGGCCACCGCCGCTCGCCACGCTCACCTGCCCCGCCAGCAGCTGGATCTCGGCGCTGTCGAGCGCCACCTGCCCGCCGCCGATGACCGCGGCGCCCGAGAGCCACGCCTGCCCGCCGCTGAACACCGCCTGGTAGCTGGCCTGCCACCCGCCCCCGCCGGGCGCGAAGTAGCCGAGGCGGAGGTCGCGCCGGGCCGCGTCGCTCCTGACCGTCACGTCGAGCGACGGCTCCAGGAACCCCGCCTCGGCGGGAAAGCTCGGCACCCCGATCGACTGGGTGACGATCGAGCCGTCGGCCAGCCGGAGCCGGAAGGGTGCCACGCTGACCACTGTGGCGGACATCGTGTCCTTGAGCATCGTGCCGGAGCGGAAGACGAGCGTCCGGCCCACCGCCCGCCGGAGGAGCGAGGCATCGTCGGTGCCGCCGTCGTAGCGGATGCCCTGGATGCTGACGCCGTCGTCGAGCGAAAAGAGCGATCCCGGATCGAGCTGGCCGAGGGGGAGGTGCTGCACCGACGTGCCGCGCGGCACCGTGGCCGATACCGTGCGGCGCACCAGCACCCGGCCGTCGTTGTAGATGGTGGCGCTCGTCTGCGCGGTGAGCGGTGAGAGGTGAGCGGTGAGCGGGGCGCCGAGCAGCATGAGGGCGGCGGCGCGGAATGCGGTCTTCACTTGAGCACCTCCAGCGCGATGCGTTCGACCACGCGGCGCACGATCAGGTAGGTGGCGATCACCGCCGCGCCGGCGTAGGTCCGGGCGAGCGGGGCCCGCGAGACGCCGAGGATCCCCCAGAGCGCCACCGCCACCGTGGCCGCCAGCGCGGCGCGCCGCCCCAGCTTCTGCGCCTGGGCCTTGAGTGCCGCCGTGCAGTCGGGGCAGAGCGCCCCGAAGTCGATCCCCGCGGTGCGCGCCCCGCAGCGGGCGCAGGGGAGCTCAGGCCATCCGACGGGCGACGGCATCGCCGAACTCCGCCGTGGAGGCCGTGCCGCCCAGGTCCCGGGTGCGCACGTTGTCGTCCACGATGACGCGCTTGATCGCGGCGCGGAGCCGGTCGCCCTTGGCGATCTCGCCGATGTGGT
>DATIEF010000093.1:0-4022 GCA_035455865.1 Gemmatimonadales bacterium
CGCCCCGACGCTCTATGACGGCGTCGACCGGGGCGGGATCAAGAACATCCGGGTGGGGCAGTTCGCCCCCAACGTGGTGCGCGTGGTCATCGACCTCGCGGCGCTCAAGGACTACCAGGTGGTGCGCGACGGGAACTCGGTGCGGGTCCACTTCGGCGCCGACCGCAGCTTCCTGGCGTGGTCCTCGCTGGCGCCGTCGGCCATGCCCGCGCCCGAGGCGCCGGCCCGCCTGGCCGCCGCCCGCGCACCGGAGGTGTCGCTCCCGGCCCCGGTGCGGATGGACCAGCAGGTCCCGCCCGACCGCCCGATCAACGTGAGCTACGACAACGCCGACATCGCCGACGTCGTGGCGGGTTTCGCGGCGTTCAGCGGCCGGTCGATCGTCCTCGGCGCCGGCATCGCCGGCACCATCAAGGTCAACACCGAGATCAAGAACAAGCCCTGGCGCGCGGCCTTCTCCGCCATCCTCTCGGCCAACGGCCTCTCGGCCACCGAGACCCCCGAGGGGATCATCCGGGTCGACTCGCCCAAGGCGCTCGCGGCGCTCGATTCGCTCGAGCCCCTCGAGACCCGGCTCGTGCGCGTCAACTACGCCAACGCCTCCGCGGTCGCCAAGAACCTGTCCGGCATCATCTCCAAGCGCGGGTCGGTGGTGGCCGACTCGGGCACCAATTCGCTCATCATCACCGACACCCGCAGCAAGGTGAGCGGCGTCGAGGACTTCGTGAAGGGCCTCGACGTGCGCACCCCGTCGGTGTCGATCCAGGCCAAGATCATCCTCGTCAACCGCGAGGACATCGAGGGCCTCGGCATCCAGTACGACCTCGGCGCCCAGGCGGCCGGCGAAGGCTCGTTCTTCAACCAGCTGGTGCAGCGGGTCGACCCCAACACCGGCCTGCCGTTCGCGAACCCGAACATCAACTATGTGGACCTGGGCGGCACCTCGATGGCCGCCATCGGCAACGCGAAGGCACAGCTCACCAACCCGGCCCTCAACGTGATCCTCACCACGGTGATCGGCGGGATGAGCCTCACGTCCTTCGTGCAGGCCACCCAGGAGATCAACCTCACCGACGTGCAGGCCGAGCCGATCATCACCACGCTCGACAACAACCAGGCCGACCTCCTCGTCGGCGAGGAGACGCCGGTCCGGGTCATCGACGCGAGCTCTGCCACCGGCGTCGGCCAGGCGCCGCGTGCCAGCGTCTCGTTCAAGCAGACCGGCATCCGGCTCACGGTCACCCCGCACGTGACCAACAACCGCCAGATCGTGATGCAGCTCCACACCGAGCGCTCGGCGGTCCAGACGCTGGCCGCGGCGGACCTGGGCTACAACTTCCAGAAGCAGACCGCCGACAACCGGCTCCTCGTCAACGACGGCGAGACGGCGGTCATCGGCGGCCTGACCATCACCCAGGTCACCAAGAAGAAGTCGGGCATCCCGCTCCTGATGGACCTGCCGCTCCTCGGCGGGATCTTCGGGTTCAGCAGCAACGACGAGACGCGCCAGGACCTCATCATCCTGGTCACCCCGCGGATCGTCGACGACGCGGCGGCCGGCGCCTCGCAGTGAGCGGTCCGGTCCCACGCCTTCCAGCGGTGCCGAGCCCGACCAGCGTGTCGGGCTCGCTGTTCTAGGGTGCCGCCGATGGGACACCTCCGGTTCCTCACCGCCGGCGAATCGCACGGCAAGGCGCTGACGGTCATCGTCGAGGGGCTCCCCGCCGGCCTGCCGCTGGGGGCCGCCCACGTGGACCGGGACCTCGCCCGCCGGATGCAGGGCCACGGCCGCGGCGCCCGGATGAAGATCGAGCAGGACCGGGTCGAGTGGCTGGCCGGCGTCCGCGCCGGGGAGACCCTCGGCTCGCCGGTCGCGATGCTGGTGCCCAACCGCGACTGGGCCAACTGGGAGGACGTGATGGCCGCCGAGGGGACGCCCGGCGAAGCGCGCCGCCGGCGCGTCACCCGTCCCCGGCCCGGCCACGCCGACCTGGCGGGCGTGCTCAAGTACGACCGCACCGACGCCCGCGACATCCTCGAACGGGCGAGCGCCCGGGAAACGGTGGCGCGGGTGGCGGCCGGCGCCCTCGCCCGGCGGCTGCTGGAGGAATTCGGGGTGGAGGTCGGGAGCCACGTCGTGTCGCTCGGCGGGCTCGTCGCGTCCCGGCCCGACCCGCTCCCGGCGCCGCTCAACGCAGCGTCCGACCGCTCGCCGGTCCGGGTGCTGGATGCGGCAACGGAGGCGGAGATCATCGGCCGGATCGACGCCGCCAAGCGCGACGGCGACACCCTGGGCGGCGAGGTCGAGGTGGTGGCGCGGGGGCTGGTGCTGGGCCTCGGCAGCCACGTGCACTGGGACCGGAAGCTCGACGGGCGGCTGGCCGCGATGCTGATGTCGATCCCGGCGGTGAAGGGCGTGGAGATCGGCCTCGGCTTCGAGGCGGCGCGCCGCCCCGGGTCCGCCGTGCACGATCCGATCGCCGCCGACCGGGGCCGCGACGCGGCGGGGGGCTTCCGGCGCCTCAGCAACAACGCCGGCGGGCTCGAGGGCGGGATGACCACCGGCGAGCCGCTCGTCGTCCGGGTGGCGATGAAGCCGATCTCGACCCTGATGGCCCCGCTCAAGACCGTGGACCTGGGCACCGGCCGCGAGGCGCAGGCGCAGAGCGAGCGTTCCGACGTCACGGCCGTGCCCGCGATGGGCGTCATCGCCGAGGCGCTGGTGTGCCTGGTGCTGGCGGATGCGATGCTCGAGAAGTTCGGCGGCGACTCGCTCACCGAGATGCGCCGCAACGTGACCGGCTATCTTGCCGGCCTTGGCGCCCGGTGGGAGGCGCTCGACCGGTCGGCCGCGGAAGCGGAGGGGTGATGGCACAGCACGTCCTGCTCGTGGGGCTCCCGGGGAGCGGCAAGACCACCGTGGGGCGCCTCGTGGCCGAGAAGCTCGGCGCCGGCTTCATCGACTTCGACCTCGTCATTACCCGGAAGATGGGGATGCCCATCGCCCGGGTCTTCGGCGAGGTCGGGGAGGTCAAGTTCCGGGAGATCGAGCGGAAGACCGCCGAGTCGGCGTTCACCGGGCCGCCGTCGGTCATCGCGCCCGGGGGCGGGTGGGCGGCGCAGCCCGGCCAGCTCGAGGCCGCCAAGGCCAGCTGCTATACCATCTATATCAAGGTGCTGGCCACCACCGCGGCCCAGCGCGCCGGGGGCGACGGCACCCGCCCGCTCCTGGCCGGCGCCGACCCGGTGGTGGCGATGCGGGAGCTGCTCAAGGAGCGGGAGCCGCTGTACCTCACCGCCCACGCGCAGGTGAAGGGCGACAACCGCACCGCGGACGCCGTGGCCCTCGACGTGGTGGCGCTGGCCAAGCAGCACGCCGGCTGGTAAGTCGTTGAAGGACAACAGCTTGCTGGCTCCCGCCTTGCGGGGGTCAGGGGGATGTCACTTTCTTGCGGGGAACCGGTGGATGTTCCGGTGACCGTGAACTGGCACTGTGAGCCGTGAATCGATGACCACTTCCAAGACGAAGTCTCCATCCAAGCGGGCCAAGGCGGCGCCGGCGGCCGAGGCCGTGCCGGCCGAAGCCCCGGCCAAGCCCAAGCGCGCCCGCGCCAAGGCCGCCGGCGGCGCCAAGCGGGGGGGCGCCGCCCTGGTGATCGTGGAGTCTCCCACGAAGGCGAAGACGATCGGCAAGTACCTGGGCGCCGGGTTCGACGTGAAGGCCACCGTCGGTCACCTGCGCGACCTGCCGACCCGCGAGCTGGGCGTGGCGGTGGAGGACGGATTCAAGCCGAAGTACGTGACCATCAAGGGAAAGACGAAGACCCTGGCCGAGATCAAGAAGGCGGCCAAGGGTGCGCGCGAGGTGTTCCTGGCCACCGACCCCGACCGTGAGGGGGAGGCCATCGCCTGGCACGTGGCCGACCAGATCGGCACCGGGGTGCCGACCCGCCGGGTGCTCTTCCAGGAGATCACCAAGGACGCCGTGCACGAGGCGATGGCCCACCCGCTCGACATCGACG
>DATIEF010000094.1:0-3091 GCA_035455865.1 Gemmatimonadales bacterium
ATCGTGATGGCGGCAGGCGTGCCGGGGAGCGCCGTGGCGGTGAAGGTCGCCGTGCAGCCGCACTGGATGGTCGCCACCAGGGAATCGGTCCCCGCCAGGGTGCCGACCGTGTACGTGGTCTGCGCGTGCCCGGTGGTGTCGGTGAACACCGTGTCCGGGGAGAAGGTCCCGCCGCCGTGCGCCGCCGACCAGATGACCCGCGCGCCGGCCACGAGATGCGCCCGGGCGTCGGTCACGTACACGACGAGCGGCAGCGGCAGCGCCTTCCCGACGGTGTCGGTCTGGGCATTCCCGCTGACCACCGCGACGTTCGACGCCGCGGCGGCGACGGCTGTGGCGGTGAAGGTGACCTTGGCGGTGGTGCCCGCGAGCGTGGCGGACACGGTGTCGGTACGGGCCAGCGCGCCCAGGGTGTAGCCCACCTTCGCGATGCCGGCGGTGTCGGTGGCGGATGTGTCGGTGGCGAGCGTGCCGCCACCCGCCACCCTCAGCCACGCCACCTTGGCGCCGGTCACGGCGTTGCCGAACGCGTCAGTGACCTTGGTGGCGAAGGGCTGCGCCAGCGCCAGGTCGGTGGTGTCGATCTGGGCGTTGCCGCCGCTGATCGCGATGGCGGACGGGACGCCAGCCACGGCCGTGACGGTAAAGGTGTCGGGCGCCAGCGCGCCGACGCGGGCCACGAACTTCTGCGGCCCAGCGAGGGTCCCGAGTGTCACCGGGGTCGAGGCGTGCCCGAGGGAGTCGGTCAGCACGATCGAGTCCGTCACGCTGCCGCCCGAAAGGGCCGAGAAGTGGACGGAAACACCGGCCACGCCCAGGTTGTCGGCCGCCTTGGCCTGGACCACCAGCGGGAGCGGCGGGACCTGCGCCACGGTGTCGGTCTGCAGGTCGCCGCTCACCTTGACGAGCGCAGTGGCGGTCGGCACGAAGGTCACGTTCGTCGTGTCCGCGATCCCGGTCGGCGTGACGCCGATGACCTTGAGGGTGCCCCGATGGTTGGGCGCTCGCAGCAGTCCGTTGGCGTTGACCTTGGCGAGCGTCGTGTCGCTGGTCCGCCAGCCGACGTAGAACGGCGACACCGGGTTGTTGGACGAATCGACCCCGGTGGCGGTGTAGTTGACCGAGTCGCCAAGGAGGACAGCGGTGTCCCTCGGCGCCAGCGTGATGTGCGCGAGCGACTTCCCGGGCCCGACGAAGGCCAGCGAGATGGCGGGCGGCGGCGAGCTCCCGGGCGGCCCGTTCACCACGACCACGTTCTGCGTGCCGCTGAATACCACCGAGGGCCCGGCCTTGAGCTCCACCAGCGCCAGCAACGTCTCGGCCTGCTGCTGCAGCGGCACCAGCAGGGAGAGGTGCAGGTCAGTGGAGTCGGCGGGGAAGGCGGCGGTGGTGTCGAGGACGACGGTGCTGGGCGGACGGGTGAGGACGATGTGAACGCTGTCGACGACGATCCCGAAACTGGCGGCCGGTGAGCTCAGGTGCGTCACCGGCCGGAACGCGAAGTAGCCTCGGCTGCCGCCGGACGGGCCGCTCAAGTGGTCGTCAGAACAGGTGACGACCGCGAGCCCCAGGAGGCCGGTGGCCACCAGGCGGAGGAATCGGGCGGAGATGTACGGGCGGCGGCCGAGCGGGGTCGTCTGAGGCATCAGGTCCCTGAACAGGATCGCCCCTGGCCGGAGCGGCCGATCAGGGGGTCGGTTGGTCTTCGGGGTGGTGCAAGGGTGCAGGCCCGGAAGGGCCGGAACGCCGCTGGGAAGCTACGGAAGGGCAAATATACGGCGAGTATGAAGGTCGGCTAGGGCGCAGGTCACACTGGACGGGCGTCGGAAGGGGGAGAGCAGGAGCCCCCTTGACGCCGGCGCCGGTGTGTCGTACTGTATGGCAACACCAATACAATCGGCGGTGACCCGGTGTTCGAACGGCTCGATCCAAGAAGTCCGACCCCGCTCTATGCCCAGATCGCTGAGCGGCTCAAGGTGGCGATCGCCTCCGGCGACCTCGCCCCCGGCGCGGCGCTCGAGTCGGTCCGCGCCCTCGCGGCCCGGATCCGTGTCAATCCGGCCACGGTGGTGCAGGCCTATCGCGACCTCGAAGGGGAGGGATTCGTGGAGATGCGGCAGGGGAGCGGCACCTACGTCAGGGCGGTCAGCAGCGAGCGGCGCGGGCGCCAGCGCGAGGCCCAGGCCCGCCACCTGGTCCGCCAGATGATGGCGGAGGCGGCCCGTCTCGGCGTCCAGCCGGCGGAGATCCGTGCAGCGCTCCAGGACGAACTCAAGGAGACCCGATGACCGATCTCGCGATCGAGACCCGCGGACTGGGTCTCCGGCTCGGGCGGAACTTCGCCCTGACCGATGTCTCCCTGGCCGTTCCGGCCGGCGCCATCTACGGCTTCCTCGGCCCCAACGGCTCCGGCAAGACCACCACCATCCGCACCCTGCTCGGGCTCTATCCCGGCTTCCGCGGGTCGGTCTCAGTGCTCGGGATGCAGGTCCCGGCGCGGCTGCCGGACGTGCTGGGGCGGACCGGCTATGTGCCCGAACGGCCGCACCTCTACCGGACCCTCACCGTGGCCCAGTCGCTCGAGTTCCACTCGGCGTTCCATCCGCGGTGGGACCGGAGCTGGGTGGCGGAGCTTGCGGCCCACTTCGGGCTCGTCTCGGGCGCCGAGATCGGGAGCCTCTCCAAGGGTGAGACCGCCAAGCTGATGCTGCTCCAGGCGCTGGGCCAGAAGCCCGAGCTCCTGGCCCTTGATGAGCCGACCGACGGGCTCGACCCGGTGGTCCGGCGCGACGTGCTGGCGGCGCTCCTCGAGTATGTGGAGCGGACGCATGCCACCGTGTTCATCTCGAGCCATCTGGTGCACGAACTCGAGCGCATCTGCGACTGGGTGGGTGTGATGGACCAGGGGCGGCTCGTGGCCCAGGTCCGGATGGAAGCGTTCAAGCACGGGATCAAGCGGATCCGGGTGCCGGCGGGTTCGAAGGCGCCCGCCGGTGGCGCGGTGGCGGTGATCGGGACCGAGACCGTGGCCGGTGCCGACGAGTGGGTGGTGCGCGACTGGACCCCCGACTCCTCGGCCGTGCTCGGGCGT
>DATIEF010000095.1:0-4463 GCA_035455865.1 Gemmatimonadales bacterium
CGAGGTGGAGGTCGCCGCCGGCGAGGCCTTCCCGGTCGACCTCCCCGAGGCCGAGACCATCCGGCTCCGCCTCACGGTGCACGCCAAGACCGCCGGCGTGCTCACGCTGCACGACACCGTCCCCATCCGGCTCACGCCGCCCAAGCGGCGTTTCCTCGAGACGCTGGCCTACTACGCCGCCCTCGCGGCCGAACGCGTCCCGCTGATGAAGGAGGCCGAGCACGCCGCCGCCCTCCGCGAGTCGGCCCGGTTCAAGGACATCGTCCTGGCGTCGGTGTCGCACGACCTGCGGACGCCGCTCGCGGCCATCAAGGCGATCGCCGGCGACCCCCGCCTGCAGGAGGGCGAGCGCTCCCGGCACATCGAGGAGCAGATCGACCGGCTCAGCCGCCTCGTCGGCGACCTCCTCGACCTGACCCGGCTCCAGACCGGCACCCTCCGCATCGAGGCGGAGGCCAACACCGCCGAGGACCTGATCGGCGCCCTCGACCGCCAGCTGACCGCCGCGCTCGGCGGCCGCGAGCTTTCGCTCGCGGTGGACCTGGCGCAGCCGGCGTTGGTGGGGAAGTTCGACTTCGTGAAATCGCTCCGCGCCCTCAGCAACCTGGCCGAGAACGCGATCCGGCTGAGCCCCCCCGACCAGCCCGTGGAACTGAGCGTGGAGCGCGAGGGGGAGTTCCTCGCCTTCCGGGTGGCCGACCGCGGGCCGGGCGTCGCGGCGGCCGACCGCACCCGGATCTTCGAGGCCTTCTTCCGCCCCGAAGGCGCCACCCCCGACACCGGCCGCGCGGGCCTCGGCCTCAGCATCGCGCAGCGGATGGCGGAGATGCAGGGCGGGAGCGTGAGCTACGCCCCCCGGCCCGGCGGCGGCAGCGTCTTCACCCTCCGGCTCCCGGCGCTCGACCTCGAGGAGCCGGCGGAGGAAGGGGGGGAGTAAGAAGGAGAAGGAGAGAGGAGAGAAAAGAAGGAGAAGGGGAGAGGAGAAGTAGAAGGAGAGAGGAGAAGGAGCGGCCGTTCGCGATCTCGAAAGGCAGCCCCTTCTCCTTCTCCTTCTCCTTCTCCTATTCCTTTTCCTTCTTCCCTCTCCCGTGCTACCACGCCCGGCCCACGTTGTACACCGTCCCCACATAGATCGCGTGCGGCTGCGGGCCCGTCACCGGCACGATGACGCCAGCGTCGAACGCAAGCCATTTCCGCAGCAGCAGCGTGGGTCCTGCCAGCACCGCCACCACCGATGCCGCGCCGGCGGGCCCGCTCGTCGCCGGATAGCCGTAGCACTCCGCCACCCAACCCACCGCCCCGTGGAGCGGCCCGCCGAAGGACGCGGTCCAGAACGTCGCGTCCCGCGGGGCCGCGGAACCGTCCCCCGACCGGTGAGTGTACCCGACGTTGACGTCGAGTTCGATCGGTCCCAGCTGCCGGCTCGAAATGACGATGAGTCCCGCGTCCGTGGTGCCGGTGCCCCGCCCCGCCGACGCCTCGCCGGTGGGGAGCTTGAGGCTCGGCTGCAGCGACAGATCGCCGAGCCAGCGCGAGCGCTCGACCGCGCGCCACTTGAGCGCGACGCCGACGTCGCCGATCCCGAGCCCCTGCCCCGGCGGCGCGGCCGCCGACCCGAAGAGGTCGAGCTGCGCGCGCGTCCCGGCGCCGACCTTGACCACCACCGGCGCCGAGCCGCCGCGCGAATGGTCGGCATAGCTGTCGAACTCCGCCCCCGCCTCGACCTCCACCCATCCCGTGGCGACGGTGTATGCGTGCGTGGCCACGGTGGGGCGCTCCGGCTGCACCGCGTGGGGGTCGGGTGCCTGCGCGCCGAGTGCCGTGGCGAGGCATAGCGCCACCACGGCGGCGCCCGGAAGACGGATCATCGGAAGAGGCCGATGAGGAGCCACGTGTTGAGCGCCACGATGGCGCCGGCGGTGAGCCACGCGGCGACCTTCATCGCCGGGCCGTTCACGAACACGCCCATCTTCCGCCGGTCGCCGGTGAACTGGACCAGCGGAATGACCGCGAACGGGAGCTGGAGGCTCAGGATCACCTGGCTCAGGATGAGCAGGTCGGCGGTGCCGTGCTCACCCTGGAGCGCCGTGACGATGATGGCCGGGATGATCGCGATCCCCCGCGTCAGGAGCCGACGGAGCCAGGGCCGGAGCCGGATGTCGAGGAACCCCTCCATCACGATCTGGCCGGCGAGGGTCCCGGTGATCGTGGAGTTCTGGCCCGAGGCCAGGAGCGCCACTGCGAAGAGCGTGCTGGCGAGCGCCGTCCCCAGGAGCGGCGAGAGCAGCCGGTACGCCGCGCCGATCTCGGCCACGCCGGCGTGCCCGGACGTGTGGAAGGTCGCCGCGGCGAGCACGAGGATCGCGCCGTTGATGAAGAAGGCGAAGCCGAGCGCGATGGCGGAGTCGATCGAGCCGAAATGGATGGCCTCACGGCGCGACGCTTCGTCGGCGCCGACCCGCCGGGTCTGCACGATCGCGGAGTGCAGGTAGAGGTTGTGCGGCATCACCGTCGCGCCGAGGATCCCGACGGCGATGTAGAGCATCCCCGGGTCGGTCACGATCCCCGCGGTCGGCAGGAGCCCCGCCGCGACCTCGTGCCAGGCCGGCCGCGCCAGCACGAGCTCCACCGCGAAGACCACGGCGATCGTGGCCACCAGCGCGATGACGAACGCCTCGAGCCAGCGGAACCCGCGCTGCTGGAGGAGGAGGATCAGCAGCACGTCGAGCGCGGTGAGGCACACGCCCCAGAGGAGCGGGATATGGAAGAGCAGGTTGAGCGCGATGGCCGCGCCGATCACCTCGGCCAGGTCGCACGCCGCGATGGCCGCCTCGGCCAGGAGCCAGAGCCCCCACCGCACCGGCGCCGGGTAGTGGTCGCGGCACGCCTGGGCCAGGTCGCGCCCCGTCGCCACGCCGAGCCGGAGGGCCAGCGACTGGAGGAGGATCGCCATCAGGTTCGAAAGGAAGATCACCGACAGGAGCGCGTAGCCGAAGCGCGCCCCGCCGGCCAGGTCGGTGGCCCAGTTGCCGGGATCCATGTAGCCGACGGCCACCAGGTAGCCGGGCCCCGCGAAGGCGAGGAGCTTCCGGAGCCACCCGGCGCCCACCGGGATGGGGATGGACCCGTGCACCTCCGGCAGGCTCGGCCCCCGTCGGGGGGAGCGCCAGCCGGCCAGGTCCTCGACCGGAGGCGTGGCGGAGGCGTTCACGCTTCCGCCCCAGGATGGACGAGGCACAGCACCAGCGCGCCAAGCTGGTGCCCCACGACCTGCGGGCCGACCTGGGTCTCCACCGTCACCGGCCCGCTGAAGGGTTGCCGCTCGGTGACCCGTACCACCGCGCCCGGCTTGAGCCCCACCGATGCGAGATAGCGGAGCCGCTCGGCGTCGTTCGAGTCCACCCGCTTCACCTCGGCGCGCGCGCCGGGAGCGAGCTCGGTGAGCGGCGTGTAGATCACCTCGACGATGGTGCCGTCGGGGGCGGGGATCGGGTCGCCGTGGGGGTCGACGCTCGGGTTGCCCAGCGCCTGCGCCATCCGCTCGATGAGTTCGGGCGAGACCGCGTGCTCCAGCCGCTCCGCCTCGGCGTGGACGTCGTCCCAGTCGTAGCCGAGGAAGGCGACGAGGTACGCCTCGAGGAGGCGGTGGTGTCGGAGGGTGCGGAGCGCCGCGCGGCGCCCGTGCGGCGTGAGCGTGACGCCGCGGTACGGCTCGTGGCGGACATATCCCTGCTCGGCGAGCCGCTTGCACATCCCCGTCACCGACGGCGCAGCAAGCCCCAGATGCTGGGCCAGGGCCGTGGTGGACGCCACCTCGCCCTTGAGGGTGAGGCGGTAGATCGCCTTGAGGTAGTCCTCGACCGACCGGGTGAGCGGCTCGACCGGGGTCGGCGTCCGTGATTTAGGCACGGCTAAACTATAGATGAGACGGTACTAAAGCGGAAGGGCGCGTGGAGAGCGGCGGACGGAGCGGGGCGATCGGCGCGGACGAAGTGAGGCGGACGAGACGGAGTCGACCGAGAGATCTTGTCCCTTTTCACTTTTCCCTTTTCACTCTTCCCTTCTCCTTCTCCTTCTTACCTCTCCCGTCCCCCGCTCGCCACCACCAACGGCGCAAGCAGCCGCTCGGTCATCCCCCAGATCACCTGTCCGCCCACCACAAAGGCCGGGACGGTCCGCTGGAAGTCGCGGATGGTGATGGCCACATCGCGCCGATTGGCCGGATCGACCAGCGCGCGCCACTCGATCCAGCTGGCCGAGGCGGCCTCGGCGGACAGGCGAAGGCCCGGACGCTCCGGCAACGAGAAGAGGAAGGGGCGGACGAGGAACGGCGGCGGCACCACGCTGCGCGGCGCGATGTCGTCGAGCGCGCTCACCATCCGCCCCCGCTCGAGCTCCACGCCTACCTCCTCGGCGGTCTCGCGGATGGCGGTCGCCACGAGATCGCGGTCACCAGCCTCCGC
>DATIEF010000096.1:0-2085 GCA_035455865.1 Gemmatimonadales bacterium
ACGTGGTGTCGAGCACCGCGATCCGGCGGATGGTGGGGGGCGGGGACCTGCAGGGGGCGGCGCGGCTGCTCGGGCGGCCGTACGTGGTGGTGGGGCGGGTGGAACATGGGGCGGGGCGGGGGCGTACGATCGGCATCCCCACCGCGAACCTGGGCGGGATCCCCGTCGACAAGCTGCTCCCTCCCGACGGCGTCTACGCCGCGCGGGTGGAGACCCGGACCGGCCGGTACGGCGGGATGCTCAACCAGGGCGGCAAGCCGACGTTCGGCGACGGCCGCCGGTCCATCGAGGTGCACCTCTTCGGCTTCACGGGTGACCTCTACGACGAGTGGGTGAAGGTGGAGTGGGTACGGCGGCTCCGTGACGTCCGGAAGTTCGATTCGCCGGCGGCATTGATCGCCCAGTTGCACGACGACCGTGCGCGCGCCGTGGCCGTCCTGGCCGAGGCGGCGCGCCAGAGCTGATCCAGTCACGCTTCAGGGACCGATGTTCTCATCCATCCGCAGTCGACTGATCTTCATCGCCGTCCTCGCGCTCGCGAGCCTCTGGGCGCTCCGGCCCCGGCAGGTGCGCGACAGCTTCCAGCGCCCCGACGGCACCACGTACGACTCCACCAAGACGGTGTGGGGCCCGAACCTCGGCCTCGACCTCCAGGGCGGGATGCACCTCGCCCTCGAGCTCGACCAGAGCAAGGTCGTCTCCACCGACCCCGCCAAGGACATCGACCTGGCGCTCACGATCCTGCGCAAGCGGATCGACGAGTTCGGGGTCTCCGAACCGGTGGTCCAGAAGTCGGGGAACGACCGGATCGTGGTCGAGCTCGCCGGCCTCAAGGACCCGGAGCGGGCGCGCGGCATCGTGCAGAAGGCCGCCTTCCTCGAGTTCCGGATCACCGACAAGACCCAGGCGCTGGAGCGCTCGCTCCCGGCGATGGACCGCGCGCTCCACGCCCTCGGCGTGAAGGCCGGCCCCGGGGCCGCGGCCCCCGCCGCGCCGAACGCGGTGAGCCAGCTCCTCGGCAAGGACAGCACCAAGGCCGACAGCACGGGCGACGGCGAGGGGATCCTCTCCTCGCTCATCCAGCCGGCGGCGGGCGCCAGCCTCCCCGCGATGCCGGGCCAGTACATGGTGCCGGTCGGCGCGGCCGAGCGGGTGGACTCGATGCTGAGCCTCCCGACGGTGGCCCGCGAGCTCCCGCGCGGCGTGACCTGGCGCTGGGCCCCGGACACTGTGTCGATCGGGGTGACGCCGTACCGCCTGCTCTACGTGCTGGCCGACAAGGCCATCATGGACGGCACCCACCTCGAGGAGGCGCAGGCGCAGATCGACCCGCTCACCAGCGGCGCGATCGTGACCTTCCAGCTCGACCGGCGCGGCGGGCGGGACTTCTACCGCGAGACCAGCGCGCACGTGGGCGACTACATGGCGATCCTCCTCGACGGCCGGGTGCAGGGGATCCCGCCGGTGATCAACAGCGCCATCGAGCGGCGCGGCCAGATCACCATGGGGAACAAGACCCTGCAGCAGGCGCAGGACCTCGCCCTCACGCTCAACGCCGGCGCCCTCCCGGTGCCGCTCAAGATCGTCGAGCAGGCGGAGGTGGGCGCGACGCTCGGCAAGGATTCCGTCGACGGCGGCATCCTCGCCGGCCTCGTGGGCACCGGGCTCGTGATCCTGATCATGGTCGGGTACTACCACAAGAGCGGCCTGCTGGCGGTGGGGGGGCTCCTGTTCTACATCCTCTTCACCATCGGCGCGCTCACGGCGCTCGGCGCCACGCTCACCATGCCGGGCCTCGCGGGCATCGTGCTCTCGATCGGCATCGCGGTCGACGCGAACGTGCTGATCTTCGAGCGCATCCGCGAGGAGCTGGACCACGGGAAGAATGTGCGGCTGGCGATCGACGAGGGCTTCAAGCACGCCATGCCCGCGATCGTGGATTCCAACCTCTCCACCGTGCTCACCGCGCTCTTTCTCTTTCAGTTCGGGACCGGGCCGGTCAAGGGATTTGCGGTCTCCGTGATCATGGGCATTTTCGCCTCGATGATCTCCGCGGTGTTCGTCACCCGGACGTTCTACATGCTC
>DATIEF010000097.1:0-13354 GCA_035455865.1 Gemmatimonadales bacterium
GTCATCGATGACGCTCGACCGAGACGCTCCCGGCAGGGCCGGCCACCAGCTGCCCGATCACGGCCGCGGCCGGGGTACGCTCGGCCCTGAGCGCCGCCACCAGCGCCTCCGCCCGTTCCGGCCGCACCGCCAGCAGCAACCCGCCCGACGTCTGCGCGTCGCAGCAGAGCACCTGCTCCGCCCGGGACAGCCCCGGCGCCCAGCGCGTCCCGTCCGCCGCCTTATAATTCCGCTCGGTGCCGCCCGGAACGACGCCGGCCTCGGCGAGCTCCCGCGCGCCGGGAAGGAGCGGCAGCGCGTCGACCCACACCTCGGCGCCGAGCCCGCTCCCGGCCAGCACGTTGCCGAGGTGGCCCAGGAGCCCGAAGCCGGTGATGTCGGTGGCGCACCGCACGCCGTGCGCCAGCGCCGCGCGCATCGCACCATTGTTGAGCGTCGCCATGCTCTCGACCGCCGGGGCCAGTGCCTCCGCGCCGATCCGGTCCCGCTTGAGCGCGGTGGTCAGGATCCCGGTGCCGAGGGGCTTGGTGAGGACCAGGAGGTCACCGGCCTGTCCGGCGGCGTTGGTCAGGACCCGGTCGGGGTGCACTTCCCCCACCACCGCGAGGCCGAACTTGGGCTCCGGGTCGTCCACCGAGTGGCCGCCGACGAGGAGGCAGCCGGCCTCAGCCGCCACCTGGCCCGCGCCGCGGAGGACCTCGCCGAGGAGCGCGAAGGGCAGGGAGGTGCGGGGCCACCCCACCAGGTTGAGGGCGAAGAGCGGCCGCCCTCCCATCGCATACACGTCGGAGAGCGCGTTGGCGGCGGCGATGCGCCCCCAGTCGAAGGCGTCGTCCACGATGGGGGTGAAGAAGTCGGTCGTGGCGATGAGCGCCCGGTCGGCATCGAGGCGATACACCGCCGCGTCGTCCCGGGTGGCGGCGTCGACCAGGATCCGGGGGTCGCTGATCGGCGGCAGGTGCCGGAGCACCTCGGTCAGCTCGGTCGAGCCGAGCTTGCAGGCGCAGCCGGCGCCGTGTGAGAATGCGGTGAGGCGGATCGGTGCGGTCGGTGCGTCGGTCATCGGAACGGCCTGTCTGAAAGGACTGCGATGAGCGCGTGGGTCACGTTGGGCACGGCGATCGTCCTCGGCTTCCTGCACGCGCTCGAAGTCGACCACATGCTCGCGGTGACCGCGTTCGTGAGCCGCCGCCCGGCGCTCGCGACCGCCGCCGGGTTCGGCGCCCGCTGGGGGCTCGGCCACTCGATCAGCGTCTGCCTGGCGGGCGGCGTGCTCCTGGGCGTCGGTGTGCGCTGGCCGGAGCGGTACGATTCGCTCGGCGAGGTCGTGGTGGGCCTGCTCCTCGTGGGGCTCGGCCTCTGGGCGCTCCGTTCGGCCTCGAAGTTACACCTGCACGCCCCCGACGGACACGGCGACCACGCCCACCTGCACCATCACGGACACCCCGGCGCCGGGCACGCGCATCCGCACGCCGCGCCGGCCGCGGCCCATCCCCACGACCACCGGCACGGCATCACCTGGGTCGGGATGCTCCACGGCCTGGCCGGCACCGCGGGGGTGGTGGCGCTCGTGCCGGTGACGCTCATCGCGAGCCGCCTCGTCGGGCTCGGGTATCTCGTGGCCTTCGGGGTCGGCGTCACCGCGGGGATGACGCTTTTCGCGTTCGTGGCCGCCGCCGCGATGCGCGCCGCCGCCAGCCGCTCGATCGCGTGGGGCCGCCGGATCGCGGCGACGGTGGGCCTCGCCGGCGTCATCGTCGGCGCCTGGTGGATCTGGCGCGCCGCGGGGGTGCTGGCATCGCGGTAGTGAAAGAAGTGGGACCACGGAGGGCACGGAGGAGCACGGAGAGTCACGGAGAACTGCTCGTGATGTGGCCGTGCGGACGGAGCTCCGCGCGCGAGACCACGTCAAGTCGCTCTCCTCCGTGCCTCTCCGTGAACTCCGCGCCCGAGCCTGCCCTGAGCGAAGCGAAGGGTGGTCCCACCCGCTAGCCGTTCCGCGCCCGCAGGAACGCCCGCGTCGCGATCCAGCCCCGCTCCTCCCCGTACGGCTCCTCCCCGTCGAACCCCCCGTCCGGCCGCTGCAGTGTGACGAGCGCCGGGACCGCCCGCCGGATGAGCGCCGTCGCCGCGGCATCGGGCACCGCCAGGAGCGCCTGCAGCACGTGAAAGAGGTCGGCGTCGGGCCAGACACCCCCCGACTCCGCATCGGCGATCCGGCCGATGAGCCCCGGGATCGCGTCCCGCATCGGCTGCGCGGCGAGCGCCAGCCCGTGGAGCGTCGAGCAGGCGAGCGTGAGCGGCATCGGACCGCCCCAGTCCTGCGCCAGCGCGGCGAGGCTCTCGGTGTGCTGGTGCACCTGGGGGCGCTTTTCGAGCCGGGCCTTGAGCGCCGCCCGGAGCGCCAGGCAGCTCACCGCATAGCGGGCGTCGGCGTCGTCACCGATGGTGGCCCCGGTCGGGAGCGTGATCGGCGCGATCGTCCGTCCCGGCTCCGCGGGCGAGAAGAACCCGGGGAAGGTCCGCCCCCGGTGCTCCGGCCGTGCGTTGGCCCCGCCGTAGGCGCCCGGCTGGTCCTGCTGCGCGAGCAGGTAGCCGATCACCCGGACGGTGCCCGCCTGGTCCGCGCCGTGGTCCAGGTCCATCAGTTCGATGGCCCGCCACGCGGTGGTGAGGAATTCCCCCCGTACGCTCCCGTCCATGCGCGTCTCGGCGCGGAGGTTGTTCGCCATCTGGTGGGCGGTGGAGTCGTCGTCGGGAGCGGGAACGCCCAGCGCGCGCCGGACCAGGATGCCGGGGCGGGTGGGGCGGGTGCTGTACCAGCGGGTGAGCCCGTCGAGGGCGCGATCGATGGCGGCGGCGTGCCGCGTTACGAGAGTCTCCATGAGAGCAGTCCTCCTGCGATGACGAAGCGGCCAATGCCGACGGCCGCGCCGAGCCAGGGACGCCCGCCGCCCGGCGCAGCACCGATCCGGTGCCGCACGCGGACGGGGCCCTCAGTGAGGGCGCCCAAGACCAGGAAGAGGAGCCACCAGCCACCGTGGCCGAGGCTGCCGAACCAGAGGGCCGCGAACATCGTGAGCAACAGCGTTTCCACCAGCATCACCTTCCATCGGAACGTCACGCCGGTCGCCGGCCAGTACCGGGCAAGCGCCGCGTCGGCCACGGCGTACCAGCCCGCGACGACGCCCCACGCCAGCACCAGCCGCGTGAGCGTCACTGGCGGATGCGCCGCACCAGGCTGTCGGCGTCGAGGACGGCACCGCCCAGCACCACCTTGACGATGGACCGGGTGTTGCGGATGTCGGCCAGCGGGTCGGCGCTCAGCACCAGGAGGTCCGCCACCTTGCCCGGCTCGAGCGTGCCGAGCGAGTCGGCGCCGATGAGCGCCGCCGCCACCGAGGTCGCGGAGCGGATGGCGTCGTCGGTCGGGAGTCCGGCGTTCACCAGGAGCTCGAGCTCGCGCTGCAGGCTGGCGCCGGGCACGAGCATGATCCGCGCGGCGCCGCTCCCCGCCGCGATCCGTCCCCCCGCCAGCTTGAACTCGCGGACGAAGAGGTCCTCCTTGCTCCGCCCCGCCCGGAACGCCGGATAGGTCGACGCGTTCCACCCGGCCCGCGCCTCGAACCTGGAAATGTCCCAGCCGGCGCGCGCGGTGGCGGGCACGTATGCCAGGTCGGGTGACGCGGTCACCGCCGTGTCATCGAGCCGGCTCCAGGTGTCGTGCAGCACCAGCGCCGGCACCAGCGTCACGCCGGCGGCGGCCAGGTCGGTGGCCACCGCACCGAGCGGCGCCGAGTCGAGCCCGGCCCACGCGCGCTCGGTGGTGGTCCAGCCGTTCCACGGCGACTTGCGATACGCGGCGTAGAACGGGTCGGGGTTCACCACCGCCTGGGGGACGCCCGACAGCTCGAGCAGCGACTTGACCCCCATCTTGCCGGCGGTGCGGGCGTCGGTCAGGCCGAGCCGCGCGGTGACCGACGTGTTGAGGCTGGTGGCCTCGTCGATCACCGCGCGCAGGAGCGCCGGCGTGAACCCGGGGCCGGTCGAGACGAACGACACGCCGGCCTGCACCCGGTCGTCCACCGCGCGGCGCGCGTCCGACTCCCCGGCCAGTGCCGCCGAGCTCGAGTCGAACGGCGTGGCGCCATCGAGCGCCGCGCCGGTCACGTAGAGCCGCGGGCTCACCAGGCTGTGGAGCGCCGCCCCTTCGGCCAGCGCCAGGATCGAGTCCTGGTCGTTGCCCACGTCGCGCACCGCCGTGACCCCGAAGGCAAGGTAGCGCTTGACCGCCCAGCGATCCACCTGGCCATCGGCGTCGATGAGCCCGGGGATGACCCACTTCCCCTTGAGGTCGATCACGGTGGCGGTCTTGGGGATGACAAAGCCCGCCGCCGGCGCGATCGTGTCGATCCGCGAGCCGCGGATGATGATCACCTGGTCCTCGCGTGCCGGAGCGTCGGTCCCGTCGATCACGGTGACCCCGACCAGCGCGATCCGGTCCTTCACCGGCTTGCCGCACCCCGCCAACACGAGGCCGAGGACGAAGAGGGACGCTTTTCGCATGCCGGGTTATAACACTCCCCCGCGCCGTCCCGCAACCGGGGCCCGGCGCACCAAGTGAAGCGCCCCGCCGGACCTTCGACGGGGCGCTCGCTGTTACCGCCGCTTCTTGCCCTTCTTCTTGGCCTTGGTGGCCGCCTTCCGCCGGGCCGGCCGCTTCCTGGCCGCCTTCTTGGCGGGCTTCCGCCGCGCCACTTTCTTCTTGGCCTTCTTGGCCTTCTTGGCCTTCTTGGCGGCCTTCTTCTTGGCCGGCTTCTTCTTTGCGGCCTTCTTCCGGGCGGGCTTCTTCGCGGCCGGCTTCGACCGCGGTGCCGCCGGGGCGGACGCGACCGGGGTCATCGGCGCCATCGGCGCCGGCTCTGGAGTGCTGGGCATCGGCGCGGGATCCATCCAGCCGGCGCCCGACCACCCCATTTCCATATCGCTCAGCTCGGCCATCATTCCATCCTCCGATGCTCTGCGGCGTGACCCGCCGCCAGGTGTTCGACGCTATCGCGCCGTGGTCCAGACCCGATGTAACTTGCACGTCCGCGCCCGATGTGCAAGCTGGAGGACTCCCCCGCCTCCCGGCCGCGCCGGATCACCCATCCGGACCGCCAAGCGACCAGGTCCATCGGTGTAAACCGTTGCATCGTAATGCTTTAGACGGAATATCGGCTCATTTTCACCCGCCACCTTCCTTATATATGCCACGCGCCCTGTCGCAGTGCCTGCTTGCGGTCTCCCTGGCGACCCTCCCCACCGCCCCGCTGGGAGCCCAGGCGCCCGCCGCGCTCCCCACGCCGACCCCCATCCACTGGCGGACCGGTCCCCTCGACTTCACCGGACCGGCCCGCGCCGGCACCTACCTGAGCGCCACCGGCCGTCGCGCCATCGTGATGGGCGATGAACTCGGCCACCTCGAGGCGTGGGCCTGGCCCCTCAAGCTCCTCCACGGCTTCCAGCTCCGCTTCCAGACGCCGTTCTACGCCGAGCCGATCGCGGCGAGCGAGCTGGCGCGCCGGGTGGACATCACCCCCGCCGGCTTCACCATCACGTACACCCATCCGGCGTTCACGGTCCGCGAACGGGTCTTCGTCGCCGAGGACGAGCCGGCGGCGGTCATCGTGCTCGAGGTGGACGCGGTGCGCCCGATCGAGATCCTCGCCGAGTTCCAGTCCGACCTCCAGCTGGCGTGGCCCGGCGCGGTCGGCGGCCAGTACGTCTACTGGGACGACGCCGAACGCGCCTTCGTCCTCGCCGAGAGCCGTCGCCAGTACAGCGCGATGGTCGGCAGCCCGTACACCACCTCCGCCACCAACCAGCCGGCCCACAACGTCCCCGAGGCGCCCAACCAGCTCCGCATCGCCGTCGGCGACCAGGGCGCCGTGCCGATGCCGCGTCCGGGCGAACCCGAGGGCCGGCTGGTCCACGTCCACGCCTCCGGCATCCCGATCGTGATCGTGGGCGGCGCGATGCCGCACGACTCGGTCCGCGTCCTCTACGACCGGGTGCTCGCCTCGGTGCCCGCACTCTACGACGCCCGCGCGGCGCACGCGGCCGCGGTCACCGACTCGGCCGTTTCCCTCCGGAGCGGCGACGCCGACTTCGACCGCGCCATCGCCTGGGCGGCCCTCGACCTCGATGCCGCGATGGTCTGCAATCCCGACCTGGGGTGCGGGCTCGTGGCCGGCTACGGGCCGAGCGGGGCCCGCGGGGCCCGTCCCGGCTTCGGCTGGTTCTTCGGCGGCGATGCCTCGATCAACTCCCTCGCCACCACCGCGGCCGGGGAGTGGGACCTGACCCGTCGCGGGCTCGAATTCTTCGCGAAGTACCAGCGCGCCGACGGCAAGATCGCCCACGAGATCTCCCAGGCCGCCGGACGGATCGACTGGTTCAAGTCGTATCCGTACCCGTTCTACCACGCCGACACCACGCCCTACTGGATCCTCGCCTGGGGTGAATACTGGCTCACCACCGGCGACACGGCCTCGCTCCGCCGGAACTGGCCCGCCATCCGCAAGGCGTACGAGTGGTCGCGGAGCACCATCGATCCGGCCACCGGCCTGATGCTCAACTCCAAGGGCGGGCTCGGCGCGGTCGAGGTCGGCGACCTCGGGCTCGGCGTCCAGTCCGACATCTACCTGAGCGGCGTCTGGGTCCGCGCCCTCGACCGGATGGCGCGGATGGCCGACGCGATGGGCGACAAGCGCCTCCCCGCCGAGGCCCGCGCCCTGGGCGAGCGCGCCCGGGCGTCCCTCCGCGAGCGCTTCTGGCTCCCGGCCGTTGGCCGCCACGCCTTTGCGCTTCTCGACAGCGGCCAGACCCGGCCGGAGCTCACCGTCTGGCCCAGCATCCCGCTCGCCCTCGGCCTCTTTGCCGACGATCACGCCTTTGCCGAGGGTGCCGCCCAGGCCCGCGCGACGCTGGTGACCGACTGGGGCGCGCGCTCCCTCGCCTCGGAGAGCCACCTCTTCGACCCGATGCACTACAACAACGGCACCGTGTGGCCCTTCGTCACCGGCTGGTCGGCGCTGGGGCAGTTCGCCGCCCGCGATCCCTACGCCGGCTGGACGGAGCTGCAGTCGATCGCCAACGCGGGGCGCACGATGGCGCTCGGCCACCAGCCGGAGGTGTGGTCGGGCACCACCTTCGAGCCGCTGGAGACCGCCGTGCCCCAGCAGTTCTTCGGCACCTCGTTCCTCCTCACCGGGCTGGTGCGCGGGATCCTCGGCTGGGCGCCGGATGTGCCCGCCGGGCGCATCGCCTTCGCGCCACAGGTGCCGTGGGTCGGGCGGGACGTTCGGGTCGACCGGCTCCGCGCTGGCGCCGGATCGTGGGACCTCCGCCTTCGGCGCGATGCGGGCGTGCTCGGCATTTCGATGCATCACCGCGGGGGCGGGCCTGACCGGGTGCGGTTCTCGCCGGTGCTCCCCGCCGGCGCGGACAGCGTGAGCGTCACCCAGGACGGCCGCGCGGTGAGTTGCATCGTCCGCGTCACCGTGCGTTCGACCGAGCCGGCGTGCGACGTGACGATCGCCGATTCGACGCGGCTCGTCGTCCGCTTCCGGCAGCCGCCGGAACTCGCGCTGCCGCCCCTCGCGCCCCGCCGGGGCGATCCCTCCCGCGCCGTCCGGGTCACCGACCTGGTCGCGAGCGGGGATTCGGTCGCCTTCACCCTCGAGGGGCCGGCGGGTTCCACGGTGCGGATCGCGCGGGTCGACACCGCCGACTCCGTGGCCGTGACCTTCCCGGAGCCGGGGGACTCGGTCGACCGGTATTCCCGCGTCCAGGTCCGGCTGGGCCGCCGTTGAGGCCCGCCCGCGGACCGGTCGCCTCAAGTTGCCGGGTCGTGCCGGAAGGCCCATATTTGGCGAAGGAAGGTCATTCGATCTCTCCAGCCCCGTAGCCGACATGCCATTTGCTCGTCGAATCCTCGTGCACGCGCTCGCGGGCCTCGCGGTCGTGGCCTTTGCCGGCCCGGTAGCGGCCCAGAACGTCGCGGACCTCCAGGTCACGCCGGAGGCGCTGACGCTCAAGGTCGGGGAGACCAAGTCGCTCTTTCCCCAGGCCTACGACGCCAACCAGAACATCGTCGTCGCCCGGTTCCAGTACTTCAGCCAGAAGCCCGGCGTGGCGCGGGTGGACGGTGAGGGTCGCGTCACCGGCATCTCGCCGGGGAGCACCCAGATCACGGTGCGCGCGGGGCGGAAGTCGGCCCCGGTGTCGGTGCTGGTGAGCCCGGGCGACAATCCGCCCCCCGCCGAGCCGGCCCCGGCGCCCCGGAACGCTGCGCCCCAGCCCATCACCCTGCCGCCGGCCCCGGCCGGCACCCAGCAGATCGTGATCGACCCCGCCACCGTGTACCTGCTCCAGTCCGAGAGCGATCACCTGGTGGCGCGCGCCCTCGCCGCCGACGGCTCGGTGCTCGGCCAGATGCGGGTCATCTGGCGCTCGCTCACCCCCGCCGTCGTGAGCGTCATCGACTCCCTCAACGGCGATGTCGTCGGCGCCACGCCGGGGATGGGCACCATCCAGGCGACCGGACCCGCCGGCCTCATCGCCACGGCGCCGGTGCAGGTGGTGGCCACGAGCACCGCCTTCGAATCGCGCTATCCGCGGATGGTGCTCTCGCCCGACCAGATCGACACGATGGAGATGGTCGTGCCGAGCCAGAGCGGCCGGAAGATCGAGACGTCGCTCACGTACGCGTCGTCCAACCCGGGCGTGGTGCTCGTGGGCCCCACCGGGATCCTCCAGGCCAAGAGCCCAGGCCAGAGCGACATCACCGTCACCGGGTACTTCCAGGCGCGGCACGTGACGGTCATCGTGCATCGGCCGATCTCCTACTTCCTGACCGACCCGCCCTCCGGCGGCCAGGTCACGGTGCCGCTCGACGGCTTCCGCTCGCTCACCGCCAAGGCCGAGGCGGCCGACTCGACGCTGATCCCCGAGGCACCGCTCAGGTGGAAGGTGGCTGACACCTCGCTGGCCCGGTACGACACCGCCGCCGGCCGGATCATCGGGCGGAAGGAGGGGCTCACCACCCTCACGCTCACGGTGCGGGGCTACGTGCCCAAGGTCTGGGGGCTGCGCATCGTCCCCGGCGGCATCGGGCTCGACCACCACGTGCTGGGGCTCGTCATCGGGACGAGCGCCGACCTGTCGGTCGAACTGCGCGACGCGCAGGGCCAGGGCTACGGCCCCGCCCCCGAGGTCACGTGGACCAGTGACCATCCCGACGTCGCCAAGGTCGCCGATGGAAAGGTGACCGCGGTGGGGCCGGGCAGTGCGCTGATCATCGCGTCGGTGCCGTGGGGCAAGGCGGACACCGCCAAGGTCTTCTCCACCGGCGACCTCCTGCTCGCCTCCGATCGCGCGAGCGCCGGCATCTCCGGCCTCTACGAGGCCACCCTCCACGCGCCGGTCAACCTCCTCCGGCTCCTCACCGCCGCGTTCCCGGCCACCGACCCGGCGCTCTCGCCCGACCGGATGCGCATCGCCTATTCGGCCCGCGGCGACGGCACCGACTTCGACATCTGGGTGATGGACGCCGACGGCCGCAACGCGCACCCGCTCACCAACGACAGCGCCGCCGAGGTCCACCCGTCGTGGACCCCGGATGGGAAGGCGCTGGTCTACTCGATCATCGGCAAGGATCGCGACCAGCTCTGGCTCAACACTTTCCGCGACCGGCGCCCGCTCACGATCGAGAAGGTCTCCGCCAGCGCGCCGGCCGTCTCCCCCGACGGCAAGTGGGTGGCGTACGTCGGCGGGAAGGAACGCAAGAAGCCCGACGTCTTCCTCCGCGGCCTGGCCCGCGACACCACCATCCAGGTCACCGAGACCAAGCAGAAGGAGACGGCCGTCGGCTGGTTCCCCAACGGCGACCTGGCGTGGGTCACCGAGGCCACCGACGGCAGCAGGGGCTACGAGGTGCTCCGGATGACGCTCGGCACCACCCAGCGTACCGTGGTGGCCACCTCGGCGTATCCGATCCTCGACTTCGCCATCTCCCGCGACGGCGGCACCATCGCGTACGTCACGGAAGAGCCGAACCCGGGCAACAAGCAGCAGCGGACCAAGACGGTCCTCTATCTCGGCGCCGTCACGCCCGGCAGCGCGCCCCAGGCCGTGGCCCTCCCGACCTCCGAGACCGTGGGCTCCCCCGCCTTCTAGCGGGCCCCCGGATCCGTCGCTGATGCGCGCCCTTACGCTCACCGCCGCGGGCGGCATCCCGTCGCTCCAGTTGCAGGACGTGCCGCCGCCGCCCCCCCCCGCACCGGGGTGGGCGGTGGTGCGTGTCCGGATGGCGGCGCTCAACCACCTTGACCTTTTCGTCGCCGAGGGACTGCCCGGCGTCCGGCCCCCGTTCCCCTTCCCGGTCGGCGCCGACGGGGCGGGCACGGTGACCGCCCTCGGCGAAGGCGTCACCGGTGTCCGCATCGGCGACGAGGTGCTGATCGACCCCGGCG
This sequence comes from Gemmatimonadales bacterium, assembly GCA_035455865.1. Taxonomy (GTDB): domain Bacteria; phylum Gemmatimonadota; class Gemmatimonadetes; order Gemmatimonadales; family GWC2-71-9; genus CAMLHU01. The sequence goes on from DATIEF010000097.1 coordinate 10,518, forward strand.
TCTCCTGCGGCAGCTGCCGTGCCTGTCGCGCCGGCGACGAGCCGCTCTGCGAGCGCTTCGGCATCCTGGGCGAGCACCTCCCCGGCACGCTGGCCGAGTTCGTCGCGGTGCCGGCGGTGAACCTGGCCCCCAGGCCGCCCAGGATGCCGTGGCCGGAGGCGGCGGCGTTCTCCCTCGCCACGCTCACCGCCTGGCGGATGCTCATCACGCGGGCGCGGCTCGCGGCGGGCGAATCGGTGCTGGTGTGGGGCGCCGGGGGCGGCGTCGCGCAGGCGGCGATCGCCATCGCGGTGCACCAGGGCGCCCACGTCATCGCCACCAGCTCCCGCGCCGAGGGACTGGAGCGCGCCCGGAGCCTCGGCGCCAGCGTGCTGGTGGATCACGCGCGCGAGGACGTCGTCGCCGCGGCCAAGGCGGCCACGGACGGGCGGGGTGCCGACGTGGTGGTCGACACCGTCGGCCGGGACACGTGGGAGCGCACCCTGCGCGCCGTTTCGCGGGGCGGACGGATCGTCACCTGCGGCGGTACCAGCGGCCCCGATCTCGCGCTCGACGTGCGCCGGCTCTTCTGGCGGCAGTGGAGCATCCTCGGCTCGACGATGGGGAGCCACGCGGAATACCGGGCCGTCACCCAGCTGGCGCAGGCGGGGAAGCTCTGGCCCGTGGTCGATGCAGTGGTCCCGCTCGCCGGCGCGGTGGCGGCGTTCGAGCGGCTCGCGGCAGGGCGCCAGACCGGCAAACTCGTCATCGAGGTGTCCCATGAGTGAACTGATCACCCGGCTTCGCGACGGCCTCGATGCGCTGGCAGGCTATGGGCCCGCCATCCTCGCCTTCCTGGTCATCATCCTGGCGGGGCTCCTCTTCGCGCGGCAGCTCGAGCGCTGGATCGACGGGCTCCTGGCCCGGATCAACTTCAACCGGATGGCCGAGGCGGGCGGGATCACCGAGGCGGTGGGGCGGGTGCAGAAGGGGCTCGACCCGGTCCACGCCGTCGGCAAGCTCGTCTTCTGGCTCGTGATGCTCGTGGCCATCCTGCTCGCGAGCGCGGCCCTCGGCCTCGAGAGCATCAGCCAGATGTTCGGGATGCTCCTCGCGTTCATCCCGACGCTCGTGACCGCCATCGTGATCATCATCCTGGGGATCATCGTCGGCGAATTCGTGCGTGGCGTCATCACCGCCTCCGCCGGGAGCGTCGAGGGGGTCCCGACCTTCGCCAAGCTCGCCAAGGCGGTGGTGGTGCTGATGGCGGTGTTCATGGCCATCAGCCAGATGGGCGTGGCCGCGGAGATCGTCGACGCCGCGTTCGTCCTCATCGTCGGCGCGGTCGCCCTCGCCACGGGGCTCGCCTTCGGGCTCGGCAACCGGGAGCTGGCCGGCGAGATCACCCGACGATGGTACGAGGCGGGCCGCCGCCGCCGCAACCCGCCCGCCGACCCTGCGCCTGAAGGCGGGGCAAAGGGCCCGCCGCCCTCGGCCTGACGGTCGAAGGGACGCAACAAGAAGCCCCGGCGCTTGGCCGGGGCTTCGTTGCATCTGGATGGCGGGCGCCGCTCACGGGATCCCGTGCGAGGGATACCGCAGCAGCTTGAACCCCTTGCCCGGCTCGAGCTGCTCCGCCACCAGGAGCGTCCCTCCGTGGGCGCCGAGGATCCGGCGGGCGTTCTTGAGCCGGACCTCCTGGGCGTAGGCGCCGGCGCGGTCGAGGACCTTGTAGGTCCGGATCGAATCGGTCAGGCTCCGGCTCGACTGCAGCCACACCAGGCTGTCATCCTCGACGAACGCGGCGTCGAACGGTGCCTTGACCGGCGCGAAGGGGAGGGTCGAGGCCATCGGGCGCTGGTCCTCGGGGAAGCCCTGGATGTAGTAGTCCTTGTCGAAGCGGGTCACCGGGTAGATCGGGTCGGGGAGCGCCGGGCCCTTCCGCCACGCGCCGGTGGTGTCGCGCTGGTCGAGGCGGTTCTTCGTCACCCGCGCCACCCAGAGCGCTCCCGAGGGGAACACCCCCCAGATGTCGTTGCCGCTGTAGATCTGCCGCGCCAGCCGCCGACCCTGGGGGCCGTTCACTTCCTGCAGCGTGTACGGGGCCAGGCGCGCCACCGTGTCGGGATGCGCCGCGCCGACCCGCCACCGCACCACGTTCCCCGAGTCGAGCTGCCCGCCCCGTGACTCGGCGTAGAGCCAGCCGTCGGCGTCGCGCGCGGTCGGCAGCGATCCGCCCAGCGCCTCCGGCTCGGCGATGGTCAGTGCCAGCTTGCCGTCGGCTGTCCACGCGGTGAGCGCCCGCTTGCCCCAGTCGCTGACGTAGAGCGTGCCCGCCACCGCCGTGAGGGAGGACGGATGCACGTAGTCCACGCCCGGGCGGCCGAGGGGTCGGACCGTGTGGTGCGTCCAGTCGACCACCCGGACGACGTTCCCGAACTGGGACAGGATGGCCCAGCGGTCGGGGCCGAGCGGCACCGCGTCCGAGATGTCGAGGTCGGGGATCGAGAGGGAGTCGGTGGCGCCGGTGAGGGCCACGGACGGGACCGCCGAGGGCGGTGGGCCGCCACACGCTGCGGCCAGCAGGAGGGCAGGGAGGAGTCGGCGCATGCTGGAAAGCTAGACGGATGGACGGATGGTCGCACCAGCGGGGGCTGGCGGGTGCACCGGCGGGGGGTGGGCCGCCCACCATCCGCCATCCGTCCCACGCGCCCATCCGCCCACGCACCCCATGCGCCCACCCGCCCATGCGCCTGATGCGCCCACCCACCCGGTCGCCCCCTACCTCGGCGCCCACCAGTACGAGATCTTGAGCGCGCAGATGTTCTCCGGCTTGGTGCCCACCAGGCGGTCCCACG
>DATIEF010000098.1:0-3258 GCA_035455865.1 Gemmatimonadales bacterium
TCGGTGCTGTCGAGATCTACGTGGACCAGCGCCCGGAGGGTCGGGGGCCCTCGGGCACCGCCTTCCACGAGGGGCGGCCCTACGTGGCCAATGACTTCCGGTCCGATCCCGCCACCCTCCCCTGGCGTCAGGCGGCGGCCCGGAGCGGCTTCCGGGCCTCGGCGGCCTTTCCGATCCGCCTGCAGGGCAGGCCCTGGGGCGTGCTCGCCGTGTACGCCGACGTGACCGGGTTCTTCCGGGACCGCGAGGTGGCCCTGCTGGATGAGGCGGCCACCGACCTGTCCTACGCGCTCGACAACCTTGAGCGCAAGACCGAGCATTCCGCCGCCGAGGCGGCCGCGATGCGGGAGCGCCAGCTCACCGACAGCGTGGTCGAGAGCACGCCCGGGATCCTGTACCTCTACGACGAGCAGGGCCGCTTCCTGCGCTGGAACCGGAACTTCCTCACGGTCAGCGGCTACACCGCCGAGGAGATGGCAGGGCTCCGCCCCCAGGACTTCTTCCGCGGGGACGACGTGGCCCGCGTGAGCGCACGGATCGCGGAGGTCTTTGCCCGGGGCGAATCGGCGCTCGAGGCGGGGTTCGTCACGAAGGACGGGCGCGTCATCCCGTACTACTTCACCGGCCGCCGGGCGGAACTCGACGGACGCCCATGCCTCGTCGGCATGGGGATCGACATCAGCGAGCGCGTGCGCGCGGAGGACGCGACCCGCCGCAGCGAGGCGCGATACCACTCCACCCTCGACAGCATCGCCGAAGGGGCGCAGATCCTCGGCCCCGACTGGCGGTACCTGTACCTGAACCCCGCGGCCGAGCGGCACAACCGGCGCCCCAACGCGGAACTGCTGGGGCGCACGATGCCGGAAGCGTGGCCCGGGATCGAGGGGACGCCGGTCTTCGCGCTCCTTCGGCGGTGCCAGGAGGAGCGCGTCGCGGCCCAGGGCGAGATCGCGTTCACCTTCGCGGACGGGGAGGTCCGCTGGTTCGACGTCCGCGCCCACCCGGTGCCGGAGGGCATCTTCGTGCTCTCCGTGGACGTCACCGCGGAACACGAGGCCCGCAGCGCGCTCGCCCGGCACGCGGCGCTCCAGCGGATCGTGGGTCGGGTGGCGCGCATCGGAGGATGGCAGATCGAACTGCCCGGCCGGACCATGTCCTGGTCGGACGAGGTGTGCGACATGCACGAGGTGCCGCGCGGATGCCGGCTGTCACTGGAGGAAGGCCTTGCGATGTTCGCGCCCGAATCGCGGGAGCCGATGGCGCAGGCGCTCGAGGCGTGCATCAATGCCGGGACCCCGTACGACCTGGAACTCGTCAAGCTCACCGCCCGTGGGCGCCGATTCTGGGTCCGCACCATCGGCGAGGCGGTGCGGGATGCCGACGGGCGCATCGTCCGGGTGCAGGGGGCCATCCAGGACATCAATGATCGCAAGGAGGCGGAATCGCGCCTGGCGGAGCAGGCCGCCCTCCTGGACCACGCGCGGGATGCGATCATCGTCCGGGACCTGGAGCACCGGGTGCGCTACTGGAACCGGAGCGCGGAGCGGATGTACGGCTGGTCGGCGGCGGAGGCCGTGGGCCGTCCGGTCACCGAGCTGTTCTACCGGCCCCCGGGGACGCCGGAGGAGTTCTTCCGCGCGATGGCCTCCCTGCTCGAAGCCGGCGAGTGGACCGGGGATCTGGAGCAGCGCACCCGGGACGGGAACGTGGTCGTGGTCGAGGGGCGGTGGACCCTCCTCCGGGACCACGCCGGCGCGCCGACCGCCGTCCTGGCCATCAACACCGACGTGTCGCACCGCAAGGCGCTCGAACGCCAGCTCCTGCGCGCGCAGCGCCTGGAGAGCATCGGGACCCTGGCCGGCGGCATCGCCCACGACCTGAACAACGTTCTCACGCCCATCATGATGTCCATCGAACTCCTGCGGGCGGACGACACCGCCGAGGGACGCCTGGAGACGATCGACACCATCGCCTCAAGTGCGCGGAAGGGCGCGGAGATGGTGCGCCAGGTGCTCTCCTTCGCCCGCGGGGTCGAGGGCCAGCGGGTGCCCGTCGACATCCCGACGCTGGTGCGGGAAGTGGAGAAGCTCGTCAACGACACCTTCCTCAAGTCCATCGAAGTGAGCGCCCGCGTGGCGCCCGACCTCCCGCTCGTGCTCGGCGACCCGACCCAGCTGCACCAGGTCCTCCTCAACCTCTGCGTCAACGCCCGGGACGCGATGCCGGACGGCGGCACGCTGCTGATCGTGGCCGACCGCCACCAGGTGGACGCGCGATACGTGGCCATCAACCCCGATGCGCGGGTCGGCACCTACGTCACCATCGAGGTGAGCGACAGCGGCGAAGGGATGACGCCGGACGTGCTCGACCGGATCTTCGACCCCTTCTTCACCACCAAGGAACAGGGGAAGGGCACCGGACTCGGCCTGTCCACCTCCCTGGCCATCGTGAAGGGCCACGGCGGCTTCTTCCGCGTGCGCAGCACGCCCGGGAGCGGGAGCCAGTTCATGATCCTGCTGCCGGCGCACTCCGGGGAGCCGGTCGCGACCGCGGCGCTGGTCGAAGCCGCCCCCGCGACGGGCAACGGGGAGCTCGTCCTGGTCGTGGACGACGAGGCCGCCATCCGTGACGTCACGCGGCGGATCCTCGAAGGGAACGGCTATCGCGTCGTGCTCGCGGCGGACGGCGCCGAAGGGCTGGCCACCTACCGCCGGCGCCGGGAGGAGGTGGCGGTGGTCCTGACCGACATGATGATGCCGCTGATGGACGGGGACGCGGTCATCGCCGCGCTCCGCAAGATCGATCCCCAGGTCCCGATCATCGCCGTGAGCGGCGTGGTCGAGGGCGTGGCCGCCGGGGAGGTGCTCGCCGCCGCCGGCCGCACCCGGCACCTGCCCAAGCCCTACACCACCACCGAGCTGCTCCGCGCCGTCCACGGCGTCCTCCATCCGCCTGACGAAACCGCGCGGCCTCGGCCGGCGTCATCTGGGTGACCCGACCAGGAGCACACCGTGACCGTCCGCACCGCCCGCATCGCCGCACTGGGATTCCTCCTGGCCGCAGCGTTCCCGTTCTCGATCGCGGCCGCGCAGTCGCCGCCCCGCCCGCGGGCACCCCGGCGCGCCGCGCCCGACACCGCCGTCTTCGCCGGCGGCTGCTTCTGGGGCGTCGAGGGGGTCTTCGAGCACGTGAAGGGTGTCATCTCGGCCACGTCGGGGTACGCCGGTGGATCGGCGAACGCCCCGACGTATGAAGAGG
>DATIEF010000099.1:0-9622 GCA_035455865.1 Gemmatimonadales bacterium
CTCGTAGGGTCCGGGCGTCCCCTGCTCGTCCCGCGGTGAGCAGTTCCAGGTGCTCGGCACCACGCACTGGTAGCGCGAGATGGTGCCTCCCTCGATCCGGACCCAGTGGCCCAGCGCGCCGCGCGGCGCGTCGAGGTAGCCGTACCCCTGGGCCGATGCGGGCCAGGTCGAGGGCTCCCATTTGGCGCCGTTGTGGGTCACCACGTCCCCGCCCTTGATCCGGCCGACGAGCTCGTCGTACCAGTGCCCCATCCGGCGCGCCAGCAGGACCGTCTCCATCCCGCGGGCGGCGGTGCGGCCGAGCGTGGAGAAGAGCGCCGGCGCGCCCACGTTCAGGCGGCCGAGGGTCTCGCCCACCATCGCCTTGACGTCGGGATGGCCGGCGGCGTAGGCCACGAGCATCCGGGCCAGCGGCCCCACCTCCATCGGCTTGCCGTCGTACCGGGGCGACTTCATCCAGCTGTACTTGAACTCGTCCTGGAGGTAGGTCCACGGCGTCTTGGGGCCGGTGTACTTCGCCTTCGTCTCCCCCTCCCAGGGGTGGAGCCCGGCGCCATCGCCCTTGGCGTACTCGTACCAGGAGCTGTTGATGAACTCCTTGACCCGTTCGTGGTCGTACGGCAGGACGCGCGACAGGTCCTTGCCGACGATGATCCCCCGCGGGAAGTAGAGCGAGTCGACATCGCGCACGTCGGAGTCGGGGAACTCCCCGACCGCCAGGTAATTGCCGGTGCCGCCGCCGATGGCGGCCCAGTCCTTGTAGAAGCCCGCGATGGCCACGAGGTCCGGCCAGTAGACCTGCTCGACGAACCGCTGCGCGCGCGCGATGAGGTCGTGGATGTCGCTCAGGCGTTCGGCGTTGATGGTGGCCCGAGAGTCGAGGTTGATGGCCGAGGCCATCCCGCCGACCAGGAAGTTGGGGTGCGGATTCTTGCCGCCGAAGATCGTGTGCAGCTTGATCACGTCCCGCTGCCAGTCGAGCGCCTCGAGGTAATGCGCCACGGCCATCAGGTTGGCCTCGGGCGGCAGCTTGTACGCGGGGTGACCCCAGTAGCCGTTGGTGAAGATCCCGAGCTGCCCCGAGCCGACGAAGGTCTTGACCCGGTCGCGCACCTCGGCGAAGTACGTGGCCGAGTTGTTGGGCCACGGAGAGAGCGACGCCGCGAGCCGCGCCGTGGCCGCCGGGTCGGCGGAGAGCGCGCTCACCACGTCCACCCAGTCGAGCGCGTGCAGGTGGTAGAAGTGGATCACGTGGTCCTGGATGAACTGCATCCCGTGGACCAGGTTACGGATCAGGTTGGCGTTCGGCGGGATCCGGATATCGAGCGCGTCCTCGACCGCGCGGCAGGCCGCGACGGCGTGCACCACCGTGCACACCCCGCAGATCCGCTGGGTGAAGGCCCAGGCGTCCCGCGGGTCGCGCCCCTGCATGATGGTCTCGATGCCGCGGAACTGGGTCGAGGTGGCCCACGCCTTGGTGATCCGGCCCGCCTCGGCCTGGGCCTCGATGCGCAGGTGACCCTCGATGCGGGTGATCGGGTCGACGACGATCCTAGTGGCCGGCATGGCGGTCCCCCTTCTGGTCCGGCTCCTGGTCGACGACGGGCAGCTCCCGCCGCCGTTCCCGCATCTGGTGGACCCCCGTGGCCACCGCGTGCGCCACGACGCCGGCCGTGGCACCCACTGCGAGCGCCGCGCCGATCGTGTCGGCATACCGCTCCACCCCGAAGCCGCCGACGTCGGGGAGGCGGCCGTAGAACGGCGTCATCGTGTCCCAGAAGTTCCGCTCGGTGCACCCGAGGCAGGGATGCCCCGCGCCGATGGGCCAGCTGGTCTTCCCGTTCCAGAGGAAGATCGGGCAGGGCGAGAAGGTCTCCGGCCCCTTGCAGCCGACGTGGTAGAGGCACCACCCCTTTCGTGCAGCCTCATCGTCGAACTTCTCCACGAACTGGCCGGCGTCGAAGTTGGCGCGCCGAGTGCACTGATCGTGGATGCGGCCGCCGTAGGCAAACAGCGGCCGGCCGTCGGGGTCGAGCGCCGGCATCCGTCCGAAGGTGAGGTAATGGACGATGGTGGCCGTGATCACATCGCCGATGGGCGGACATCCGGCGATGTTGACCACCGGCTTGCCGGTGATGACCTGCGACACGCCCACGGCGCCGGTCGGGTTGGGGCGCGCCGCCTGCACGCTGCCCCAGTGGGCGCAGGCCCCCACCGCCACCACCGCCGTGGCGTTCCGGCCCGCCTCCAGGAGCACATCGCGGGCGGTGCGGCCGCCGATGGTGAGGTAGATCCCGTCGTCGTTGAGCGGCACGGAACCGGTCACCACCAGCAGGTAGCCGCCGCTCTTGGGGTCGATGGCGGTCCGGAGCGCCTGCTCGGCCCCCTCCCCCGCCGCCGCCATCAGGGTGTCGGAGAAGTCGAGGGAGATGACGTTGAGGAGCAGGTCGCCGATGCTCGGCGCCTCGGTGCGGAGCACGCTCTCGACGCAGCCGGTGCACTCCTGCAGCTGGAGCCAGACGACGCTCGGACGCTTCTGGGATGCCAGCGCACGGGCCACCCGGGGTGTGGCCGCGCGGGTGAGGCCGAGGATGGCGGACATCTGCCCGCAGAAGACGAGGAAATCGCGGCGGGACACGCCGTTCTGTTGGAGATACTCGCCGAGGGGTTCGCCTTCAGGCCAGGGGTGGGGCTGGGGGCCGAGCATGCGCACGCTCCACTCGGCCGCTGGGGGGTGGCTTCGGGCGGGCTCTGGATGCTCGTCCATCGGCGGGGGAACGCGGCCGATCGAGCCGGATTGTATGGGAGAACGACTAAGGGGGGGATGAAGGAACGGTGAAGCGACGCTCAGGGAACGGTGGTCACTCCCGCTTGGACCGGAAGAACCCCTTGAGGAGGTCGCCGCACTCCTCCGCCAGCACGCCGGTGAGCACCTCCGGTCGATGGTTGAGGCGCGGGTGGCGGAGGAGGTCGTGCACCGATCCCGCCATCCCCGCCCGCTGGTCGAAGGCGCCGAAGACGACCCGCCGGATGCGCGCCAGCACGATGGCGCCGGCGCATTGTGCGCACGGCTCGAGGGTCACGTAGAGCGTCGCATCGAGGAGGTGCGCGGCATGGCCGTGGCGCATCGCGTGATGGATGGCCAGGAGCTCGGCGTGGGCGGTCGGGTCCTTCCGATGGATGGTCTCGTTGTGCGCCTCCGCGAGGGTCTCCCCCTCGTGGATGATGACCGCACCGACCGGCACCTCGTCGCGCACGGCCGCGGCGCGCGCCAGCCGGAGTGCCGCCTCCATCCCGGCCAGGTCGCCCGCGGAGGGCGCGGACCTACGCACTGGCCACCTCCGGGCGCCCCGCCTGCCGGCTGAACGACAGCTCCTTGCCCGCCACACCGACCCGCACGGTATCCCCCGGCTGGTACTTCCCCTCGAGCACGGCGAGCGCCAGCGGGTTCTGGAGCCGCTGCTGGATGACGCGCTTGAGGGGCCGGGCCCCGAACACGGGGTCGTACCCCTCGGCGGCGACGAGCGCCCTCGCCTCCGGCGTGACCGAGAGCGTGAGCTGACGCGCGGCCAGGAGCTGCGAGAGCTTCCCGAGCTGGAGCTCGACGATCTTCCCGATCTCCTCGCGGTCGAGGGGGTGGAACACGATGACCTCGTCCACCCGGTTGAGGAACTCCGGACGGAAATGCTGGCGCAGCTCCTCCCGCACCGAGCGCTCGACCTGCCCCCACGCCTCCGCGCCCGCCTCCGCCCCGGCCTCGACGATCAGGTGGCTGCCGAGGTTGCTGGTCATGATGATGACCGTGTTCCGGAAGTCCACCACCCGGCCCTGGCTGTCGGTCAGGCGGCCGTCGTCGAGGATCTGGAGCAGGATATTGAAGACGTCGGGGTGCGCCTTCTCGATCTCGTCGAAGAGCACCACGCTGTAGGGCCGGCGCCGGATGGCCTCGGTGAGCTGGCCCCCCTCCTCATACCCCACGTACCCGGGGGGCGCGCCGATCATCCGCGCCACAGCGTGCTTTTCCATATACTCCGACATGTCGAGCCGGACCATCGCCCGCTCGTCGTCGAACAGGAACTCGGCCAGCGCGCGCGCCGTCTCGGTCTTCCCGACACCGGTGGGGCCGAGGAAGATGAACGACCCGGTCGGCCGATTGGGATCCTGGAGGCCCGCGCGGCTCCGCCGGACGGCGTTGGCCACCGCCGAGACCGCCGCCCCCTGGCCGATGACGCGCCGGCCGAGCTCCTCCTCGAGCCGGGTGAGCCGCTCGCGGTCGGATTCCAGCATCTTGGAGACGGGGATCCCGGTCCACTTGGCCACGATCTCCGCGATGTCCTCCTGGTCGACCTCTTCCTTCAGGTACTTGGCGCCCTGCTGGATCTCGCCGAGGCGCTTCTCGCCTTCGGCAAGCTCGCGCTCGAGCGCGGGGATCCGGCCGTACCGGAGCTCCGCCGCCTTCTGGAGGTCGCCGGAGCGGGTCGCCTGGTCGACCTGGGTCCGGAGCGCCTCCAGCTCCTCCTTCTTGCCCCGCATCCCCTGGATCGCGTCCTTCTCGGCCTGCCACTGCGCCTTCATCCCGGCGCTCTCCTCGCGGAGCTGCGCCAGTTCGCGCTCGAGCGCCTCCCGCCGCTCCCGGGCGGAGCGGTCCTTCTCCTTGAGGAGCGCCTGGCGCTCGATCTCCAGCTGGACGATGCGCCGCTCGACCTCGTCGATCTCCTGCGGCAGCGAGTCGATCTCGATCCGCAGCCGGCTTGCCGCCTCGTCGACCAGGTCGATCGCCTTGTCGGGCAGGAACCGGTCGCCGATGTAACGGTCGGAGAGCGTGGCCGCGGCCACCAGGGCGTCGTCGGTGATGCGGACGCCGTGGTGGACCTCATAGCGCTCCTTGAGGCCCCGGAGGATGGCGATGGTGTCCGACACGCTCGGCTCGCCCACCAGCACCGGCTGGAACCGACGCTCGAGCGCGGGATCCTTCTCGACGTGCTTGCGGTACTCGTCGAGCGTCGTGGCGCCCACGACGTGCAGTTCACCCCGGGCCAGCGCCGGCTTGAGCATGTTGCCGGCGTCGACGGCGCCCTCGGCCTTCCCGGCGCCGACCAGCGTGTGCAGCTCATCGATGAACACGACGTAGCGGCCCTGCGCCTCGGTCAGTTCCTTGAGCACCGCCTTGAGTCGTTCCTCGAACTCGCCGCGGAACTTGGCGCCCGCCAGCAGTTGCCCGATATCGAGCGCGACGATCTCCCGGCCGCGCAGCGATTCGGGGACGTCCCCCTGCACGATGCGCTGGGCCAGGCCCTCGACGATGGCCGTCTTGCCGACCCCCGGCTCGCCGATCAGCACCGGATTGTTCTTGGTGCGCCGGGAGAGCACCTGCATCACACGGCGCACCTCCTCATCGCGGCCGATGACGGGGTCGAGCTTTCCGGCCCGGGCCTGCTCGGTCAGGTTCCGGGTGTAGCGCTCGAGCGCCTGGTACTTCTCCTCCGGCGCCTGGTCGGTGACGCGATGGGCCCCGCGCACCTCCTCGAGCGCCTGGCGGAGGTCCGCGGTGGACACGCCGGCCGAGCTCAGGAGCGCCCGCGCCGCGGTGCCCTTCTCTTCCATCAGGCCCAGGAGGAGGTGCTCGGTCGACACGAAGGCATCGCCGAGCGTCTTGGCCTCCCGCTCGGCGCGGTCGAAGGCGCCGTTCACCTCACGGCTCAGCGCGGGCTCCCCGGCCTCGCCGCTCTGCGTCGGGAACCGGTCGATCTCCCGCGTCACCTGGGCGGTGAGATCGGTCACGTTGACGCCGGCCTTCTGCAGGAGCGGGCGGACCACTCCTTCCGGCTGCGCCAGCAACGCGAGCAGGAGGTGGGCGTCGTTCGCGACCGGATTGCCGCGCGCCCGCGCATCGGCGAGCGCATCGCGGAACGCCTCCTGGCCCTTCAACGTCAGACGATCGGGACGGACCATACCTGCCTCCTCACCTCAATTAGTAATACACCCGCGGCACCGGCGGCGCATCAGGTCGAGGCGCGCGGCGCACGGCAGGCATCGTTCAGGGACGGCGGCCGGAGGGGAAGGCAATCGGCATACCCGGGATCCCTGCCGGTTTGACAGGCCCCGGAATGCGTGAAGGCGGCCACTGGGCCGCCTTCACGTTCCACCCGCATCTTTCGGCCGGCGCCCCGGCGGGGCCCGGACGATCATCTTCCTGGTGTAGCGCACTCCATTGACCGTCAGCTGGCTGTAGTAGATCCCGGGCGTCGGCTCATCCCGGCCGTCGAGCATCCGGCCGTCCCAGAGGGCGACGTGGTCGCCGCACGGGATATGGATCTCGTCGAGCACCTCACCTTTCGAGCTCTGGAGCACCGGGATCGCCACGACCTGCACCAGCACGTTGTACACCTTGAGGCTGACAAGAGGTTGATGGCCGTTGGCACACTCCGATGGGTTGATGGAGAACGGGATCAGGGTCGCGGGGAAGAACGGATTGGGCGAATTCTCCCGCAACTCGGCCGTCGGGGGCGGCGGCCGCGTCTGGGCCAGCACCGGCGGGCCGGCCGCGGTGGCGAGGCCAAAGAGCACTGCGGTGATGGTGCGCTTGCGCATCGGATCTCCGGTTGGACCACGACGGTACCTTGACCGAAACCTTCCCGTACCCTGATGGCGTGTCAAGCTCGGCGCGGGAGCACCACGCGCAGGTCGCCGCGGCGCTCCGTGATGCCGCTGGCATCGGCCCATTCCAGGAGCGGGATCAGGTACTTCCGCGACAGGCCGGTGCGGTCGCGCACGTCGCCCACGGCGATCGGACCGCGCGCCCCGAGCTCCCGGAGGATCTCGGCAAATCCCGCCAGCGCCTGGGCGCCGACGAACCGATCACGCCGCACGGCGACGACCCTGCCCTCCCGCGCCGCGATCCGGAGCGCTGCGGCGACATCCTGCCGCCCGGTGACCCGCTCGAGCTCCGGCACGTCGGGCGCCGTGAGCCCGCCGGCCACCACCCGCGCGACGAGCGCCGCGAGTTCCGCCTCTCCGCCGGGGACCGTGGCCTGGAAGTCGGGGCGGCGGGCGAGGCCTTGCTCCACCACCAGGCGGCCGGCCTTCGATTCCGCCTCCACCGCAGCGTCGACCAGCCACCCCGGCGCGCGCAGCCCGGCCCGGAGCGTCTCGAGGGAGATCCCCGGGGCGGCCGGCTCGGCGCGATGGCGCGCCTCGACGGCGGCGCCGACGCTCCGTTGCAGCCCGAGGAGTCGATCCCCGGCCACCAGGTGCCCCCCCACGCGCCTGATCCCTGGAAGCCCCTTGGCGGCGCGCTCGGCTGCCGCGGGTGCGATGCCCGCGACGACCGGCAGCTCCACCAGCGGCAACCCGTCCGCCCGCCGGCGGACGAGCGCCGCCACGAGATGGTTGCCGGCGTTCGCGTCGCGCAGTTCCGCGGGCCGGCTCCGGGCGGGGGGACAGGGATCGAGCACGCGCCCACCGCCCAGCGTGGCCACCGGGCTGAACGACCGCAGGACGATCCGGTCGCCACCCCGCGCCAGGAGCGGAGACTCGAGCGCCAGGCGGACCTCCCCGCTCCCACCCGGCTCGACCGGCGATGTGGTCACCACCCGGGCCATCACTTCCGCGGTGCCGAGATGGACCCGGACCCGGGTGCGCGGCGTGAGCGGCGTCGAGGCCGCCGCTTGAAGCTCGACCCAGGCGTCGAGCGCCGACGTCGGGCGCCAGGGGAGGTCCGCGGTCACGGCCCACTCCCCGCGAACGACCACGTCCCGGTCGATGCCGGCCAGTCCGAGCGCCACCCGCGCCCCCGGGACGCTGCGCTCGGCGGGTGTGCCGTACATCTCGATCGACCGTACCCGCCCCTCCGCACCCGACGGCAGCAGCCGCACGGCGTCGCCGATGGCCACGGCCCCGGACCACGCCGTGCCGGTGATGACCGTGCCGACCCCCGCCACCGAGAACGAGCGGTCGACCGGCAAGCGGAAGGCGTCGGCTGCGGGAGTCGGACGGGGGAACGCCACAAGGCGGTCCCGGAGCGCCGCGATCCCCTCCCCCGTCCGCGCGGAGACGACCGCCGGCTCACCGAAACGCACCGATGATCCGGCCAGGCGATCCCGCAGCTCGCCCAGGCGCCGTTCGAGCGTGGAGGGGTCGACCAGGTCCGCCTTGGTGAGCACCGCGATCCCGTCCTCGATCCCGAGCGCCTCGACCACGGCCAGGTGTTCGAGCGTCTGCGGCCGGATCCCGTCGTCGGCCGCGACCACGAGGAGCACCAGGTGCATCCCGGAGGCCCCGGCGATCATCGTCCGGACCAGGTCCTCGTGTCCGGGTACGTCGATCACGCCGGCGACCGCCCCACCTTCGAGCGGGAGCGGGGCGAAGTTGAGGTCGATGGTGATGCCGCGCCGCCGTTCCTCGGCCAGCCGATCGACCGTGCGGCCAGTGAGCGCCTCGACCAGCGCGGACTTGCCGTGGTCGATATGCCCGGCGGTGCCGATGATCACGGCCGGGCCCAGCGGCGCTCGAGCCAGAACTCGAGCGCGGCGAGCGGCGCCCCCTCACCCAGGTGCTCGCGGATCCACCGCGCGGCCAGCCGGCGGTGCGCCGAGGCGTGCCGCTCGTCGAGCGCCGGAAGCTCCGAGCCCGCCCCGGCCAGCTGGCGCAACTCGTCCAGGTCCGCCGCAGCCAGTTCCGTGGCCGACCGGCCGGGCGCGCACGCGGGGCACAGCACGCCACCCTCGCGGAAGCTGAACCCGGTCTTCCCGGGGCCGAGCGCCGCCCCGTCGCGGGCGCAGGCGTCGAGCGCCGGCGCAAAGCCCAGGGCGCCCACCAGACCCCAGAGGATCCGGATGGGCAGGACACCGAGGACCACGGGTGGGGCGAGTTCGAGGGCGTCGAGCCCGTTGCGAAGGATGTCGAACGCCTCGGGATGGGGTGCCGGCGGGGCGCAGCGCAGCATCACCTCGGCCAGCGCGTTGGCGGCGGCGAACCGGTCGAGGTCGGCGGCCAGGCCGGACCGGACGTGCTGGACGTCGAACGCCGTGAGGGTGTGGAGGTCGCGTCCTTCCTTGACCAGGAGGTGTGCCTGCCCCTCGCTCAGCAACTGGAGCGCGGCGCCGAACCGCGAGCGGGGTCGCAGCGCGCCCTTCGCGATGGCGCTCTGGACGCCCAGGTCGCGGGTCGCGAGCCGGACGATCTTGGAGGTCTCGCTGTAGCGGACCGTGGCGAGCACGATCGCCTGGGTCGCGACCGGGGCGCTCACGGCGCCGGGGGGATCGCCGAGATCATGGCACCGACGCTGCATTCGCCCAGGCTCACCGAATCCCCGACGGTGAGATCCGGGCGGATGAGGTGGGCCCACCCGGGCTGGCCACCGGAACAGGGACCGGAGCTGATCGCATACGTGAGTCCGTTGCCGTCGCTGGCCACGCTCGCGTTGGAGGGGATCGCGATCCCCGAACCGGCCCCGCGCTTGACCGTGCGGGTGTCGGTGGCGAAGACCATCAGGCCCTCGGAGTACGATGCCACGAAGATGTCGTTGCCGTTCGCCGCCACCGGCCCCGGCGCGTTGCCGAAGCCGCTGAAGGTCGCAAGCTCGGTCTTCTGCACCGGGTCCACGATCGAGAGGATGCCGTTG
>DATIEF010000100.1:0-2583 GCA_035455865.1 Gemmatimonadales bacterium
CCCGGAACCGCTCGCGCTGGCGTGCCCGCGCCTGCTCCACCCGGGCGCGGATGTCGGCGCTCGACTCGACCGCCGCCTCGCTCGAGAGGTCCCGATAATTGACGGCCGGCACCTCGAGGTGGATGTCGATGCGGTCGAGGAGGGGGCCGGAGATCCGCGCGAGGTAGCGTTCCACCGCATCCGGGGGACAATGGCAGGCGTGGGTGGGATCGCCGTGATAGCCGCAGGGGCAGGGATTCATCGCCGCCGCGAGGATGAACCGCGCCGGGTAGGTCAGGCTCACCGCCGCACGGCTCAGCGTCACGTGCCCGTCCTCGAGCGGCTGGCGCAGCACTTCGAGGACGTTCTTCCGGAACTCGGGAAGCTCGTCGAGGAAGAGCACCCCGCCGTGGGCCAGGCTCACCTCACCGGGCCGGGGATTCGACCCGCCGCCGATCAGCCCGGCGTCGCTGATGGTGTGGTGGGGTGCCCGGAAGGGGCGGATGACGCTCAGCGACTGCCCCGGCGCCAGGAGCCCCGCGACGCTGTGGATCTTGGTAGTCTCGAGCGCCTCCTCGAGGTCCATCGGCGGCAGGATGGTGGGGAGCCGACGCGCGAGCATCGTCTTCCCCGCCCCGGGGGGCCCGATGAGCAGGATGTTGTGCCCCCCGGCCGCGGCCACCTCGAGGGCACGCTTGGCGGAGACCTGCGCCTTGACGTCGTTGAAGTCGACCACGTCCTGGTGCCGTTCGGCCATCAGCGCGGCCAGGTCCACGTGGGCCACCGCCAGCTCCGCCTCGCCGCTCAGGTGGCGGCATACATCGAGCAGCGTCCGCGCACCACGCACCGCCAGCCCGTCGACGACCGCCGCCTCCCGGAGGTTCTGCTCTGGCAGGACGATGCCGCGGCACCCCGCCGCGCGGGCGGCGAGCGCCATCGACAGCGCCCCACGGACCGGCCGCAGGTCCCCCTCGAGGCCGAGTTCGCCCAGGAAGACCTCGCCCTTGAGCGCATCCTCCGGCACCTGCCCCCCGGCCGCCAGCACACCGAGCGCGATCGGCAGGTCGAGCGCCGAGCCGTCCTTGCGCACGTCGGCCGGGGCGAGGTTGACCGTCACCTTCTTGAGGGGGACGGAATAGCCCGCGTTGGCCAGCGCCGGGAAGACGCGCTCCCGCCCCTCGCGCACCGCGCCGTGGGGAAGCCCGACCACCGAGAACGAGGGCAACCCGTTGGTGATGTCGACCTCGACGTCGACGAGGTATGCGTCGACGCCGAGCACCGCAGTGGCCTGGACACGGCTGAGCATGCGCCATCCCGATCGGAGATGGCCACAGAGTACGCGGGGACGGCGGGACGAGCGGCACCGTTCGTGAACCCCGAGGCGCCAATCAACGCGTGTGCGGCGGGTCGGCACTTTATGAAGACGCCTTCACGGCATATTCGAAGACCGCTCAGGTCCGTGCACTAGAATGTGGCAGTCGCCCGGCTCACTCGGCGCCGGCACCGACGAAGCCACCGTAAGAGAGGATGACATGCGCAGTCCCCGGCTGGTCGCACTCCTGCTCGCCATCGTCGCCGTCGCTGCGGGCGCCTACTTCGCCGTCGGCGCCAGCGGACACGCCACCATAGATGCCGTGGATTTCGGGGTCACCCCGTGGAAGACGACCCCGGCCTACGATCCGGTGGTCCCGCCGCTCTCGCCGGCACGGATCAAGGACTTCACCATCCCCATCACCCACGGGCCGATCCAGATCGCCGACGGCAAGACCTATGAAGGATGGATGTTCGGCGGCACCGTCCCGGGGCCGGTGCTCCACGTCCGGCAGGGCGACCTGGTCCGGATCCACGTCGTCAATCGCTCGCCGATGCCCCATACCATCGACTTCCACGCTGCACGGATCCCGATGAACGAGGCGTTCGCGATGATCCTGCCGGGCCAGGAGCACTCGTTCGAATTCACCGCGCGCGACCCCGGCGTCTTCATGGTCCACTGCGGGATGGCGCCGGTGCTGGCCCACATCATGAACGGGATGTACCTCCCGATCATCGTCGACCCGGCCGGAGGCTGGGGCAGCAAGGTCGACAAGGAATTCGTGGTGGTCCAGAGCGAGTTCTACGCCACACCGGACAGCTCGGCGAAGCCCGACTCGAACGGCCTCCCGCTCCGGATGGACCTGCAGGCGGCAAGCGACAAGCGCCCGACCTACGTGGTCTTCAACGGGCGGGCATTCCAGTACCGGTCGAATCCGCTCCAGGTGAACGAGGGCGACCGGGTCCGGTTCTACGTGGTGAACGCCGGCCCCAACTTCGACAGCGACTTCCACATCGTCGGCGCGGTGTTCGACCGGGTCTATCCCGACGGGCACCCGGAGCACGCGCTGGAGGGGGTCCAGACGTATCCGGTGCCGGCCGGCGGCGGTGTGGTGTTCGAGACGAGCTTCCTGAAGGGGCAGAGCGGTGCCGGCGCGTACGCCTTCGTGACTCACAGCTTCGCCGACGCGGAGAAAGGGGCCGTGGGCATCATCAAGGTCGGGAACGGGCCGCTGGCGATGGCCGGCACCGGGCACTGACACCGGACCGAGGGGGAACGCGAACGGGGGCGAT
>DATIEF010000101.1:0-2688 GCA_035455865.1 Gemmatimonadales bacterium
GGTGCTGGCGTCACTGCGAAAAGGGCAGCGCCCCCGGCCCCTGCAGTGGGCCGGCCTGGGAGCTGCCTTCGGCGGGCTCGTCTACCTCTTCCTCCCCGGCCTCTCCGCCCCCGCACCCATCGGCGCCGCGCTGATGCTCGCCGCCGGCGTGGCGTGGGGGATCTACTCGCTCCGCGGCCACCGCTCCGCCGACGCCCTAGCGGAGACCGCCGGCAACTTTGCCCGCGCCGTCCCCCTCGCGCTGATCACGGTGCTCATCGTCCTCCCCTCACTCCACGCGCGGCCGAGCGGCGTGGCGTGGGCCGCGCTCTCTGGGGCCATCGCGTCGGGACTCGGCTACGCCATCTGGTACCGCGCCCTCCGGATGCTGACATCGGTCACCGCCGCCGTGGTCCAGCTCGCGGTGCCGCTCCTGGCCGGCGTGGGCGGAGTGGCGCTCCTCGGCGAGCCGCTGACGCTCCGCCTGGCTGTTGCGGCGGTGCTGGTCCTGGGCGGGATCGCAACGACGATCGTCGGACGGGCGCGGTCGGCGTAGCGCAAAGATCCCCCTTGCCGCTCCGCTCCCGACGCCGCACACTACGCCTATGCCTACCCCCAAGAAGAAGCGCGCCCCGAAGAAGTCGAAGAAGGCCGCCGCCGCCCGCACCCGCGGCCTCGAGCCGACCAAGCTCACCGGCGGCACCCCGCCCAAGGCGGTCGAGAGCCTCGCCGCGCAGATCACCAAGGATGGCGGCGAGGTCCTTGCCACGTACAAGGATCCCCTCGGCGGACGGTGGCAGATCTTCGCGTCGCTCCCGATCGGGCTGGTGGAGCCGACCCCCTACCAGCGCGACCTCTCCGACGCCCACGTGGCCCGCCTCGGCGACGCGATCGACAAGCTCGACCGCTTCCTCGACCCGATCATCGCCGTCCCCGCCGACGCGGGGAAGTACTGGTCGCCCAACGGCTACCACCGCCTCGGTGCCATGAACCAGCTCGGCGCCAGGACCATCACCGCGCTCGTGGTGCCGGAACCCGACGTCGCCCACCGGATCCTGGCGCTCAACACCGAGAAGGCGCACAACCTCAAGGAGAAGTCCCTCGAGGTCTCGCGCCTGGCCCAGGCGCTGGCGGAGATGGACCCGGGATCGACCGAAAAGAGCCACGCCGAGATCTTCGAGGAGGCGCCGCTCATCACGCTGGGATTGTGCTACCAGGAGAATGGGCGCTTCTCGGGCGGGGCGTACAACCCGATCCTCAAGCGGATCGACGGATTCCTGGCCCGGAAGCTTCCGGAGGCCATCGAGATCCGGAAGGGACGCGCCGCGAAGCTGCTCGAGCTCAACGAGGACGTCAACGAAGCGGTGAAGAAGCTCAAGGAAAAGGGACTCGAGAGCCCGTACCTGAAGGCATTCGTCGTGGCCCGCATCAACCATCTGCGCTTCGTCAAGGCGAAGGACCTCGACTTCGACGACACGATCGCCACCATCATGAAGGCGGCCAAGCGGTTCAACGTCGCCAACGTCAAGGCCGACCAGGTGGCGCGGAGCGGCGGGGCTCCGATCGCGGAGGAGTGAGTACGGATCCATGACCGACACCACCGTTCGTGCCCGACCCCCCTCGGGTCTCAGAGGGGTCGGCCTTCCCATCTTCCCGATCATCGCCGTGGCGCTTGCCGCGGCCCTGACCGCGCTGCTCGGTCGCTACCTCGGCGCAGCTCCCCTCGCCCCCCTCTACCTCGCCGTCTTCCTCTCCGCCATCCGCAGGGGATCAGCCCAGGGCTGGGTGGCCTTCGGGCTCAGCGCCGTCGTGGTGCTGCTCCGCCTGACACCGCTGGTCGACCTGACCCGCCGGCCGCATCCACTCGAGTTCGCCGCGGTGGCGGCCGCCGTTTGCGTCGGCATCATCGTGCTGGCCGGCCGGACACACGATGCCGTCGAGCGGAGCCGGGCGCGGGAGGCCGAGCTGGCGCGGCTCAACCGCCTGTATAACGCCCTGAGCCAGGTCGACCAGGCCATCGTCTGGAGCGGCACGCGCCAGGAGCTCTTCGACAAGGTGTGCCAGGCGCTGGTGGAGCGGGGCGGGTTCCGGATGTGCTGGATCGGCCACGCCGACCGCGAGAGCTCGCGGATGTCGGTGCAGGCCCGCCACGGCGACGAGCACGACTACCTCGGTGCTGTCGAGATCTACGTGGACCAGCGCCCGGAGGGTCGGGGGCCCTCAGGCACCGCCTTCCACGAGGGGCGGCCCTACGTGGCCAATGACTTCCAGTCCGATCCCGCCACCCTCCCCTGGCGTCAGGCAGCGGCTCGGAGCGGCTTTCGTGCCGTGGCCGCCTTCCCGATCCGTCAGCAGGGGGTGGCCTGGGGGGTGCTCGCGGTCTACGCTGACGTGGCCGGGTTCTTCCGCGACCGCGAGGTGGCCCTGCTGGAAGAGGCGGCCACCGACCTCTCCTATGCGCTGGACAACTTCGTGCGGGACGCGGAGCACTCCGCGGCCGAGGCGGCCGCGATGCGGGAGCGCCAGCTCACCGACAGCGTGGTCGAGAGCACGCCCGGGATCCTGTATCTCTACGACGAACAGGGCCGCTTCCTGCGCTGGAACCGGAACTTCCTCACGGTCAGCGGCTACACCGCCGAGGAGATGGCGGGGCTCCGCCCCCAGGACTTCTTCCGCGGGGACGACGTGGCCCGCGTGAGCGCACGGATC
>DATIEF010000102.1:0-3305 GCA_035455865.1 Gemmatimonadales bacterium
TGAGAGGTGAGAGGTAAGAGGTGAGAGGGAATAGGTGAGAGGTAAGAGAGAAGAGGTGAGAGGTAAGAGGTGCGGATGGGACGTGTGGGAGCGGGCGATGTGACCCGCGACCCGCGACCCGCGACTCGTGACCCGCGACCCGTGACCTGCGACCCTCGACCCGCGACCCGCGACCCGCGACCCCAAGGGAGTGGCCCCTTCACCCTCCCCCGTTTACCGTTCATTCAGGCTGGCACCTCCCCGGGGTCCGACGCCCCGGGGTCTTTCGTCCGAGGACCTGATGCTCGTCGTCATGCGGCACGACGCCGCCCAGGAAGACATCCAGCGGGTGGTCTCCGCCATCGAGGAGCTGGGCTACCAGGCCCGCCCGATGCCGGGGAAGCAGCGCACTACCGTCGGCCTCGTCGGCAACGACGGCCGGGTGGACAGCTCCCGCCTGGCCGCGCTCCCCGGCGTGGCCGAGATCATCCACGTCACCCAGCCGTACAAGCAGGTCTCCCGCGAGTGGAAGGCCGAGGCCACCCAGGTCCGGCTGGCCGGCGGGGTCGTGGTGGGTGGCGAGGACGTCGTGGTGATGGCCGGCCCCTGCTCGGTCGAGAGCGAGGCGCAGATCCTGGCCGCCGCGCACGCGGTCCGCGATGCGGGCGCCACCATCCTCCGGGCCGGCGCCTTCAAGCCGCGAAGTTCCCCGTACTCATTCCAGGGCCTGGGCAAGCCGGGCCTCGCCCTCCTCAAGCGGGCGCGCGAGGAGACCGGGCTCCTCGTCGTCACCGAGGCGATGGACCCTGAAGGCGCGGACCTCGTGGCCGAGGTGGCCGACATCATCCAGGTCGGCGCCCGTAACATGCAGAACTATTCCCTGCTCAAGCGCGTCGGCCGGCTCCGGAAGCCGGTCCTCCTCAAGCGGGGCCTCTCCGCCACGATCCAGGAGCTCCTGCTCTCGGCCGAGTACATCCTCGCCGAGGGGAACTCCGACGTCATCCTCTGCGAGCGCGGCATCCGGAGCTTCGACAGCCAGACCCGGAACCTCTTCGACCTCTCGGCGATCCCGGTGGTCAAGGCGCTCTCCCACCTCCCGATCATCGCCGACCCGAGCCACGGCACCGGCCACCGGGAGTTCGTCCAGCCGATGGCGCGCGCCGCGGTGGCCGCGGGAGCCGATGGCCTCCTGGTCGAGGTCCATCCTGCCCCCGACCGCGCACTCTCCGATGGCGCCCAGAGCCTCTACCCCGACCAGTTCGACCGCCTGATGCGCGAGGTCCGGCTGATCGCCGAGGCCATCGGCCGGCGGGTGGCGGAGCCCGCCGGGCTCGGCGCGTGACGCTGCGCCGCCTGGTGCCGCTCGCCGCGTTCCTCGTGGCGGCGCCCGCGGTCCCGCTGGTCGCGCAGGACGGCGTCGCCGTGGTCCAGCGCGCCGCCACGGCGTATGCCGCGCTCTCGGCGTTCCAGGCCGACTTCGTCCAGGTCATCGCCGACCCGATGATCGGCACCTTCACCAGCAAGGGCCGGCTCACCCAGTCGGGCGCCAACAAGCTCGCCATGCGATTCACCGACCCCGACGGCGATGCGATCGTGATGGACGGGACGTGGATCTGGGTCTATACGCCGAGCACGACACCGGGCCAGGTCCTCAAGGCGGCCATCGCCGGCGGCGACGGATTCGGCCCCAACGTCGTTGCCTGGCTCCTGGACCGCCCGGCCCAGCGCTACCAGGTCAGGTACGTCCGGGCCGACACCCTCTCCGGTCACGTGACCGACGTGGTGGCGCTGAGCCCGAGGGATCCGAACATGCCGTTCACCGAGGCTACCCTCTGGCTCGACCGGCACGACGCCCTGCCCCGGCGGCTCGAGGTCATCGAACGCTCCGGCTCCCGCCGCACCCTGGCGCTCGATCACGTGCTCGCCGACCCGCGGGTGCGCCCCTCGGTCTTCCGCTTCACCCCGCCGGCCGGCGTCCGCGTGGTCGACCAGAACTGAACGCGGCCGGGAACACCGTCCCCGGCCGCGCCGTACCTCCCCCGCCCGCTCGCTACCGCCCTTCCAACACCCGCCGTACCTCCGCCGCCCGCTCTGCGGGGAGCCCCTGGCGTTCCGCCAACGCCAGCGTCTCGAGTCCGAGGCGGACGTAGAGCTCCCGGGACGCTCCGCTCAGTGCCTCGAGGTGCGCCCGCACCGTGCCCTGATCGCCGCGCGCGACCGGCCCCGTGAGCGCCCGGACGACGCCCAGGACCGACGCGTTCTCGACCGCGGAGCGCGCCAGTGGCAGGTACATCCGCGCCGCGGCGGTCGGTTCGACCCCTGCCGCCACTGCCACCTGTTCGGCGGCCGCGAGCAGGGTGACGACGTAGTTGCCGGTCATCACCGCGCCGGCGTGCACCAACGGCTTTGCCTCCGACGGGATGCACACCGGTGCCATCCCGAGCGCCACGGCCAGGCGCTCCCCGGCAGCGAGGGCGGCGGCGTCCCCTTCGAGTCCGGCGAACGCCCCCGTCCAGTGCGCCGCGGCCACGGCCGGGTCGGCAAGCGCCTGGATCGGCCAGAACGACCCGAGCCCCGCCGCCCGACCTTCGAGCACCGAGAGGGCGGTCCGGTCACGGGTACCGGAGAGGTGCAGCACCACCTGGCCCTCCGCCGGAGCGGCCGCGCGGATCGCGTGCGCCACTTCCGGGATGGCATCGTCCGGTACCGCGACGAGCACGAGCCCCGCCCCGGCCAGCGCGGCCGGGAGATCGCCGACCGCCGCCACCGGCCCGGCCGGGACTCGATCCGGATGCCGCGCGTAGAGCCGCACCCGCCAGCCGGCGGCGTTGAGCGCGCGCGCGAGCCCCTGCCCCATCCGGCCGGCACCGACCACCGTGACCGTCGGCGGCATCGGCGTCGGACTCAGCGGGCCGCGGCCGTGAAGAGGTCCTTGGGGCCGCGCGCCCCCCGAAGGAGCGCGAGCGCCCGCTGCATCTGCGGGTCCGCCGCCGCGCGCCGGCGGAGCTCCGCGCCGCGGCCGAACACATACCGCGCCACGTCCCCGCCGATCCACTGGTCCACCAGGGCCGTGCCCCCGGCCCACACGGCACCGCTCACCTTGACGCCGCGCGACCGCAGGCGCCCGAGCACCTCGGCGCGCATCGCCGGCGTCACGGCGAAGTGCTCGTCGGTCACGGACTTCGCGTCGCGGATGCGGAGCGCGGTCGCGGTCACGGCGTCGCGGAAGTCGCCCAGCCGGGTGCCGAGCGCCTTGAGCAGCGCCTCCTCGCCGGCGGTGGCGGAGTCCTCGTGGACGATGAGGTCCGGGACGACCCCGCCGCCCC
>DATIEF010000103.1:0-6886 GCA_035455865.1 Gemmatimonadales bacterium
GGGAGCGGTACGGCACGATCGAGACCCGGAACGGTCGACTGCCGCTCATCACCCCGGCCACCACCGACTCGTCGGCGCCGTCCACCGTCAGGTGCCGCACCGCGCGCCCGAGGTCGAGGCTGTCGGCGCCCTCGACGTCCATTCCCGGCGCGAGCCGCTCGAGGTCGGCCAGCGACAGGCGGCGACTGACCGATGCCACTTCGGCCAGCCGCCGGGCCCGGGTGAGCGAGAGGTCGGTCGCCCGGGCGGCAGTGGACCGGAGCGAAACGACCGAGACGGCCACAAGGCCCAGCATCGCCACGACCGGAACGGCGGCCGCCATCCGCCGCGCGCCCGGCGTCGCGGTCGGCGTGGTGAGGCGCGCGGTCCGGGCCAATGCCGCCAGCACCAGCGCGGTGAGCAGCCACCCCGCCACGGGAGCGCCATCGGGCGGCAGCGCGTCCCACACCTCCACCCAACCGCGCACCGACCAGAGGTCCCGGTCGAGGAGCGGCGCGAACACCGCAACGCCGCCATCCGCCCGCGCTCCGACCTCCCGTGTGGCGCCGGACCGGAGGCGCTCCACCGTCTCCACCGACGGCGCGCCGTGCGCCGGGTCGGGCAGGAGCGGCGTGGCGCCCCGCGCCACCTGGAACCCCAGGCGCCAGAATTCGGACGCCTCGAGGAGTGCGGCACTCGAGAGGAGCCGCGTGCCGTCGTATTTCCCGGCCGTATCCGCCGGGACCACCAGGGAAAAGAACCCCGCCGCGCCCTGGGCTGCCGCCGCCGAGACATCGACCTGGAGCGCGCGCTCGCCGGCGCGGGTCGTATGCCAGAGCCCCGCCACGGCGAGCACGCCGCAGAGCGGCCCCACAGCCCGCCACCATCCTGCCCCCCTGCCCCGCGTCACCGCTCCGTCTCCTTCAGGATGGCGTCGATGTCGCGGGCCGCATCGGCGAGCGCGGCGTGGAGGTCGCGGCCGCCGAGGACCACCTGGTCGATCACGTCGGGGAGGCGCGCCTCGACCTCGCGCCACCCGGCGACGCGCGCCCCCCACGGCGGCCGCGCCGAGGGCATCGCGTCGACGAAGGCGCGCTCCCAGCCGGTCGTGTCCCGCGCCACGAGGTCGTCGGCCACGGAGGACAGCCCCGGGAGCTCGAGCCCCGATTCCGCCCGGATGCGCTGCGCCACGGTGTCGGCCAGGAACGCGGCGAGCGTCACCGCCAGGCGCCGGTTGGGCACGTTGCGCGGCACGGCCCACCCCGACGCGTAGAAGATCGTCGCCGGGGGCGAGCCGGCCCGGTGCGGGATCGGGACGAACCCGATCGCGGTGCGCCCGTCGGCGGCGTAGGCCCGCAACTGCGGCAGCCAGAAGTGGCCGGCCGTCATCATCGCGACCTTGCCGCTGTTGAAGAGCCGGAAGTTGTCGCCCAGCGAGGCGCGGAGCGTCTCCATCCGGGGCGAGATGCTGTCCCGAGCCACCCAGTCGATGTACCAGCGGAAGGCGCGCTCGGTGGCGGGGCTGTCGAGGCACCCCGACGCGTGCCGTCCGTCGGGGCAGATGACGTCGCCGCCGCCGGCCCAGATCCACGGGATCCAGATGAAGGGCCGCCGGTCGAAGAGCGCGCCCCACTGGTCCACGACGCCGTCGCCATCGGTGTCGCGCGTCAGGGCGCGCGCCGTGCGGACGAAGTCGTCCCAGGTCCAGTCGGGGGACGGATACGGCACGTGCGCCGCGTCGAAGAGCCGCTTGTTGTAGACCACGACCAGCGGCGAGTATCCCTTGGGGAAGGCGAGCAGCTGGCCGTTGACGGTGAAGGCGGCGCGGACCCGGGGATCGAAGGCCGCGGTGTCGATCCCCACCCGCCGCGCGAAGGGCGCCAGGTCGAGCAGCACCCCGCGGGCGGCAAAGGCCGGGACGTCGATGTTGTCGAGGAGCAGCACGTCGGGAGGCGTGCCGGCCGCGATCGACGTCAGCAGCCGCTCGCGGTACTCGGCCTGGTCGGGCACCGCCTCCTGCCGGATCTCGACGCCGGGGAGCCGCGTTCCCGCGTGCGCGAACGTCCGCCGGTCGATGCCCTGCTCCAGCGCATCCGCCCAGCTCGCCACGCCGAGGCTCGGCTGCGCGGGACCCGCCCCGGCGCCGCACCCCACGGCGGCGAGAATGGCCACCGCCGCGCTACAGGCCGCGACCCGTCGCATCGAACCACCGCAGGTTGGCGGGATCGAACCCGAGCCCCACCCGATCCCCCCGCGCGAACGCGCCGAGCCCCGGCACCCGCACGATCGCCTCGCCCCCCTCCGGGAGCCGGACGTGCACCAGCGTCTCGCTGCCGAGCCGCTCGACCGCGGCCACCTCGGCGTTGCCGGCGCCGGAATCGACCGGCACCAGCGCCAGGTGCTCGGGACGGATGCCGGCCTGCACCGCGCCCTCGGGACCGGCCGGCAGGCGGAGCCCGGCGCGGACGAGGTTCATCCCCGGCGTCCCGACGAAGCGCGCCACGAACACGTTGGCCGGCGCGCCGTACACCTCGTTGGGCGTCCCCACCTGCTGCACCCGGCCGCCATCCATCACCACCAGCCGGCGCCCGAGGGTGAGCGCCTCGGCCTGGTCGTGGGTCACGAAGAGCATCGTCGCCTCGAGCGAGGCCTGCAGCGCCAGCAGGTCGGCCCGGAGCTGGACACGGAGCGTCGCGTCGAGGTTGGAGAGCGGCTCGTCGAGGAGGAACACCGCCGGCTCGCGCACCAGCGCGCGACCCAGCGCCACCCGCTGGCGCTGGCCGCCGGAGAGCTGGCCCGGCAACCGGTCGAGGAGATCGCCCAGCTCCAGGCGACGCGCGACCGACGTGATGCGCTCCGAGCGCGTGGCGTGCCGGACCTTCCGCATCCGGAGCGGGAACTCGAGGTTCTCGCGGACCGTCAGGTGCGGATAGAGCGCGTAGCTCTGGAACACCATCGCGACGTCGCGTTCGGCGGGCGGCACGTCGTTGACCCGCTGGTCGCCGATCAGGATATCGCCGGAGGTGGGTTGTTCGAGCCCCGCGATGCAGCGGAGGAGCGTGCTCTTGCCACAGCCGGACGGCCCGAGGATGGCGACGCATTCACCGGGCGCCACCTCGAGCGACACGTCGTCGACCGCCCGCGCCGGCGGATGGTAGGACTTGACGACCCGCCGCAGCGTGACCGAGGCCATCGCGACTCAGGGCGCCGCGGTGACGACGCGGATGACCGACCAGGCGCCGCCGGTCCGCCGCAGCACCAGGAGCTGGAGCCGGGGGCCCGCCCCATCGACACCGCCCCGGAAGGTGCGGACGGTGACCCACGCGGTGGCAAGTTCCCGGACCACCTGCACGTCCATCCGGAGCGGCGCCAGCGAATCGGCCGCCAGGGTCGGATCGCGGGTCACGGCCGTATCGCCCCGCGCGACCGCGTCATAGTACGCGGTGACGGCGGCCTGGGCGGCCGCCTGTTCCCGCGCCGGGCCCGCCGGGGGACGCTGCTCGAGACGGCACCCGACGGCAAGGAGAAGGCATACGGCCACGAGCGGGGGGTGACGCAGTGCAGTCACGATGGGCGGGTCCCGGAGTGTACGGGTGGGAGGTGCGACGGCCGACGGGACCGGAGCGGTCCCGCTTCATTATATAGTACGACACCCCGGTCGGCGCGACCAGCGCCGGACCGCACCTGGAGGACCCGATGCCTGCAGACACCTACCGACCCTGGATCGCGGGAGCGCCGCACGCGCGCACCGGCCGGGCGCCGGATGAGATCCGGAATCCATTCGATGACGCGGTCGTGGCCCACGCTGAACAGGCCGACGCCGCCGACCTCGAGCTGGCCCTCACGGCGGCGGTCCGCGGCGCGGCCGAGCTCCGCGCCCTCCCCCGCCACGCCCGACGCGACATCCTCGAGGCCACGGCCCGGCGCCTCACCGCGGACCGCGAGGCGCTGGCCGCGCTCATCGTGCGGGAGGGGGGAAAGCCGGTCTCCCAGGCGCTCGGCGAAGTGGACCGTGCGGCGCTCACCTTCTCCTTCGCGGCCGACGAGGCGCGTCGCTGGGGCGGCGAGGTGCTGCCGCTCGACGTCGATCCGCGCACGCCGTCCGCCACCGCGATCGTCTCCCGCTTTGCCGCCGGGCCGGTGGCCGCGATCTCGCCGTTCAACTTCCCGCTCAACCTGGTGGCCCATAAGTTGGCGCCGGCCATCGCCGTCGGCGCGAGCGTCGTGCTCAAGCCGCCGCCGCAGGATCCGGGGGCCGCGTTCGCGCTCGCCGGGATCCTCAGGGAAGCGGGACTTCCGGCCGACGCACTGAGCGTGCTCCACCTGCCCATCCCCCTCGCCGAGCGGCTCGCCACCGACGAGCGGATGAAGGTGCTCTCCTTCACGGGAAGCGCGGCGGTGGGCTGGCACCTGAAGGCGGCGGCGCCCAAGAAGCGCGTGCTCCTCGAGCTCGGCGGGAACGCCGCCGCCATCATCCACGAGGACGCCGGCGACCTGGCCGCCATCGCGGCGCGGGTCGCGGCGGGGGCGTTCGCGTACGCGGGTCAGGTGTGCATCAAGGTCCAGCGCGTGTTGGTGCACCGGCCGGTCGCGGCGGCGTTCACCGAGGCGCTGCTCCGTGCGACCCGCGCCCTCCCGGTCGGCGATCCCGCCGACCCGCGCACCGTCGTGGGCCCGATGATCGACGCCCGCAACGCCGACCGCGTAGAGGCCTGGGTGGACGCGGCGGAGGCGGCCGGGGCCGTTCGGCTCGAACGCGGCCCCCGGCGCCGGAACGTCGTGGCGCCGATCGTGCTCACCAGCGTACCGCACGACGCCAAGGTGTGGGCGGAGGAGGTGTTCGGCCCGGTGCTCGTGGTGGAGCCGTACGACACCTTCGACGGGGCGCTCGACGTCGTGAACGACTCGCGCTATGGGCTCCAGGCGGGCGTCTTCACCTGGGACGTACGGCGGATCTGGCAGGCATTCGAGCGGCTGGAGGTCGGCGGCGTCATCGCCAACGACTTTCCGACCCTACGGGTGGACACGTACCCGTACGGCGGGGTCAAGGACAGCGGGTTCGGGCGGGAGGGCGTGCGCTACGCGATGGAGGAGATGAGCGAGTTGCGGACGCTGGTGCTGGCGGGCAAGTGAGAAGTGAGAAGGAAGAAGGAGAAGGAGGGCGACGAGTAAGGAGTGAAAAGTGAAGAGTGAAGAGGGGTGAGAGCCCGGGTCGGGGCACCGCCCACTCTTCGACTCTTCCCTCTTCCCTATTCCCTCTCCCTTCTCACCTCTTACCTCTCACGTCTCACGTCTTACCTCTTACCTCTCACCCCTCACCCTCGAAGAACACCACCTCGTGCTCCCCGTCCGCGTCGAACGCGACGCTGGTGCCACCGGGAAGGTCCACGCCGTCGACGGAGATCGCGCGTACGGCGGCGAGCCCGCGCGGCGCCAACTCGACGTGGATCCGCTCGCCGTGGGTCCGCCGGCAGTGGACCACCAGCTGGCCGGCGCGCCGCTTGAGCCGGAGGTCGAGCACCGTGGTGCCCACCCGGAGCCGTTCGAGCCCCATCTCCGGCCACGACGGCGGCAGCCACGGCGTCAGCGCCACCGCACCGTCGAGCGCCCGGGGTGCAACACCCCACAGCCCTTCGACCGCCGGCAGCGTCACCATCGCCGCAGACCACGCCTGGTCGGGGCAGATCCCCGCCGAGCGGAGCTCGGTGCCGTGGAGGACCTCGTCGAATGCCCCCTTGGCGCGCTCCGCGGCGAGCCGGGCGTTCGCTGCGAGGTGCATGAGGGCCGCATCGTGCCGGGCGCCCTTCCACTCCGCCAGGCTCACCCACCCGGTGTAGAGCGGCCACACCGATCCGAGGTGGTATCCCGCCGGATCGAAGAGCGGGTCATCGGTCGGGATCATCCGCACGCCCCACGGCGCGCTGAACCGCTCCCCCGCCACCGCGTCGTACCACGCGCCGACCTCGTCGGGCGGCACGAGGCCCAGGAGGATCGGCACGCTCAGCATCGCCGTCCGCCGCACCTGGGGCGTGCCGTCGTCCAGAAGTCCCAGCGCCCACTCTCCATCGACCCGGAGGCGGCGCCGCGCAGTGGCCCGTGCGCGCCGCGCCCGCTCCGCCATCTCCGCGGCGAGGGCCGCGTGGCCCAGCGCCTCCGCCACCGGCTCCAGGGCTTCGAGCGCCGCGATCCAGCAGGCCACGTTATAGAGCGTCACCGCGGCGCCGCCCAGCGGGCCGTGCTCGATCCAGCCGTGGCCCACCCGCCGGTTCTCGATCAGGCCGCCGTCGTCCCGGTCGGTCGAGCGCACGAACCGGTACGCGCGGACGATCGCTTCCCAGTGGCGCTCGAGCGTGGCGAGGTCGCCGGTCCACGCCGCGTACCGGCCTGCCAGGAGCAGGTAGAGCGGCGTGCTGTCGGCGGCGTCGTAGTGGACGAGGCCGCTGGTGGTGTACTCATGCAGGACCTTCCCGGTCACGTCCTGCGTGGTCGAGAGGAACTTGAGCGTGTCGCGCACCGGCTCCCGCAGGCCCGCGGCCAGCATCGCGAAGCCGGTCCAGCAGGAATCCCGGCCGAAATACCAGGCGTATCCCGGGCGGCCGTCGCCCCAGCCGGGACGGGACGCGGCGTGGCCCGCCAGCAGCGAGCGCCCCACCCGGGGCGTGCCGGCCAGGAAGGAGTCCATCCGGCACTTGGCCCAGTCGAATGCGCGATCGAGCGACGGGTCGCCCGTCGCGAGGCGCACACCGTAGCCGTCGAGCTGCTGCGCGTGCTGGGTCCGCTGCGACTGGACCCCCGCGAATCGCTTCTGGTCGAGCGCGCGGAGGGTGCGCTCCAGGTCGGCGTCATCCGACGCGGCGGCCACCAGCACACGGAGCGGACCGGCACCGGAGAGCTGGACCCGGACCGC
>DATIEF010000104.1:0-3377 GCA_035455865.1 Gemmatimonadales bacterium
GCCGGGACGTCTCCGCCGGCGTGGCGGGCCGGGGCCGGTCGACGACGACGCGCCCCCCGTGCAGCACCGCCACTCGCGTGATGAGGGACCACGCCTCCTCGGGCTGGTGCGTCACCAGGAGCACCGCCACCCCCTCCGCCCGGCGCGCACCCAGCAGCGACACCAGCCGGGCGGACGACGGCGCATCGAGGCCGCTGAACGGTTCGTCGAGGAGCAGGATCGACGGCGAATGGAGGAGCGCCCGCGCCACCGACGTCCGCTGGACCATCCCGCGGCTCAGTGACGCCACCGGCAGGTCGGCGTGCTTCCCGATGTCGAGCCGCTCCACGGCGGCCGCCACGGCGGCGCCGTCGAGACCGAAGAGCCGGGCAGTGAAGGCGAGGTTCTCCCTCGGGGTGAGCTCGCCGTAGAGCAGCGAGCGGTGCTCCACCAGCCCGATGGCGCGGCGCGCGGCCAGCGGGTCGGCGGCCGGATGCCGCCCCCGCACCAGCACCACGCCGTCCTCGGCGCGGGCCAGGCCGGCCAGCACCCGCAGGAGGGTGGTCTTCCCTGCGCCGTTGGGACCGAGGAGCGCCACCACCTCGCCGGGCTGGACCGCAAGGTCCACTCCCTTGAGCACACGGGCGCGGCCGTAGCGGCGCGTGAGGCCGCGCACCTCGAGCACCGGGGCGTCAGGCTGCATCGATGCTGCTGCCGAGTTCGGAAAGGTCGAATGGCTTGACGAGGTATCCGCTGACCGGCAGGTCCAGCATCCGGAGCTGCGGCTCCACGCTCACGTACGCCGTCGTCACGATCACCGGCAGCGTCGGGTGCTCGCGCCGCACCTCGCGCAGGAGCGCAAGGCCGTCGGTGTCGGGGAGGCGCATGTCGAGGATCATCACTTCGGGGGGGGTGGCCTTGATGGCCGCCAGGGCGGCGCTCCCGGACGCCGCGAACTGCATCGCGTACCGGTCGCGAAAGAACCGCTCGTAGCTGGTCCGGAGCGCCGGTTCATCCTCGACGAACAGGACGCGTCGGCGCGGGGCGGGCGGGGTCATTGCCGGAATATACCCGACCCGGGCCCGTCCCCGGGGGCGGTCAGCCCGCCGCCGGCTCGATGGTGAACAGGTCCTCGAGCTTCGTGAGCACCAGCAGGAAGCGGAGTTCCTCGTTGGCGTCGCGGAGGATCACCACCTGGCGTCGCTCCGCCGCCTTGCGCTGGATCAGCATCAGCGCGCCCAGGCCGGCGGAATCGACCTGCCGTGTTGCGCTGAGGTCCACGACCAGGCGTCCCCCGTCCTCTGGCAGGCGTTCCAGCAACGTCACCGCCTGCTGGCGGAAATCCGTCCGGCTTTGCAGACCCAAGTGCTCAGGGGCCATCAGGGTCTCTTGCATCAGCGCGGTCTCCATTACGGGCTCCTCCGCCCGACAATGGCAGGAGACCCTCCCTGCCATCGCCGCCGATGGGTCAACAGGAGAGTCTCCGCGCGGATGCGCTTCGTCTGCTCCACCTTCGGCACCGAGCTATCTCGTGGCGCCGGCATTCGCCGGACACGAGACCTCAAGTTTTGCGGCCCCGGATCGCTCCGGGTGTGCTCTTATCGGGCGGTTCAGTTGTCTGGCGCCTTGTGGCGCCGGCCCCTCCTAAAGCGAAGTCGGTGCCCAACTATTCAAGTGTATCTTTCACAACGACTTAGGCTGTCCCTGTGACCCCGGTCGCATGTCGATTTCCGTTGCGTCGAGCGTGAAGATGCGGGGTCCTGCAACCCCTCAATTCTTTGACATCGTCGAATTCCTTGACATCCGGTATCGCGGCGGCATCGCTTACCCGGCCCGCCTGCGGCGGCTAAGATGGATGGGCGACACGCCGTCCTCCCGCTCGACGATGCCGAGACATGACCGACCAACTCGATACCCTGCTCCACGAACAGCGCCGCTTCCCCCCGCCGCCGGAGTTCGCCGCCAAAGCGCTGGCCGACCACAACTTCGTCGCCTCCGCCGCCGACGCTGAACGGTTCTGGGCCACCCAGGCGCGCGCGCTCGACTGGATCCGCCCGTGGGACCGGGTCCTCGACTGGACCCCGCCCCACGCCAAGTGGTTCCAGGGGGGGAAGCTCAACGCCGCCGCCAATTGCCTCGACCGGCACCTCACGGGCCCGCGGCGCAACAAGGCCGCGCTCATCTGGGAAGGGGAGCCCGGCGACCGGCGCGTCCTCACCTACTGGGACCTGGCCCGCGAGGTGGGTCGCGCCGCCAACGCCCTCAGGCGCCTCGGCGTCAAGCGCGGCGACCGGGTGGCCATCTACCTGCCGATGGTGCCCGAAGCGGCCATCGCGATGCTCGCGTGCGCGCGGATCGGCGCCGTGCACTCGGTGGTGTTCGGCGGCTTCTCCGCCGACTCGCTCCGGGACCGCATCAACGATGCCGGTGCCAACCTCCTCATCACCGCGGACGGCGGGTACCGGCGGGGCCAGGTGGTGCCGCTCAAGCGCTTTGCCGACGAGGCGCTGGCCGGCTGCCCCACCATCCGGCACGTGGTCGTGGTGCGCCGCCGCGCCGGCGCCGACGGCGACGAGGCCTTCGCCAACATGACCGAGGGGCGCGACCACTGGTGGCACCGGGTGCTCGACGCCGAGTCCCCCGACTGCCCCCCCGAGGCGATGGACGCCGAGGACCTCCTCTTCATCCTCTATACCTCGGGGACGACCGGGAAGCCCAAGGGCATCGTCCACACCACCGGCGGATACCTGACCCAGGTGGCGACCACGACGCGCTACGTCTTCGACCTCAAGGACGAGGACGTCTTCTGGTGCACCGCCGACGTCGGCTGGGTGACGGGACATTCGTACGTGGTGTACGGGCCGCTCGCCATCGGCGCCACGGTGGTGATGTACGAGGGCGCCCCCGACTGGCCCGAACGGGACCGCTTCTGGAAGCTGGTGGCGCGCTACGGCGTGACGGTGCTCTACACCGCGCCGACCGCCATCCGCGCCTTCATGAAGTGGGGCGAGGCGCACCCCGCCCGCCACGACCTCTCGACGCTCCGGCTCCTCGGCTCGGTGGGCGAGCCCATCAACCCGGAGGCGTGGATGTGGTACCACCAGCACATAGGCGGCGGGCGCTGCCCGATCGTCGACACCTGGTGGCAGACCGAGACGGGCGGAATCATGATCACGCCGCTCCCCGGAATCACCACCACCAAGCCCGGCTCGGCCACAGTGCCCTTCCCCGGCGTGCAGGTCGAGCTGGTCGACGCGACCGGCAAGGCGCTCCCCAAGGGTGGCGGGTTCCTGGTGCTCACCGCGCCCTGGCCCGGGATGCTCCGCACCATCTACGGCGACGACGAGCGCTACCGCCAGACCTACTGGAGCCGCTTCCCCGGCCGCTACTTCGCGGGC
>DATIEF010000105.1:0-8550 GCA_035455865.1 Gemmatimonadales bacterium
GGGGGCGCCGGCGCCGGGCTCGATGGTGCACGAGGTGAGCCCGAGCTTGTCGCGGATCACCGCCGCGATGGCGCCGAGGGCGTCCTCGGGGCGTCCGGCGTTCAGGGTGTCGGCCCCGATCCGCGAGAGCGACGCCACCTCCTCGGCGCGTTCGCTGGCGGCTTTCGCCTCGGCCCGCGCCCGCGCCAGCAGCTGGGTGGCCGCCGCGGCGGTGGCGAGGAAGGAGAACAGGACGATCCAGTCGACGTCCTTGTGGACGCCGATGTCGTCGAACGGCGGCTGGAAGAAGAAGTCGATGAGGAAGGAACCGCCGAGCGCCAGCGAGAGGCCCAGGGCGCGCCCGCCGCTCACGCTCCCGCCCAGCACCACCAGCAGGTACGTGAGGGCCACCTGGGCCTCGAGCACCTGCTCCCGGTAGGGACGGAATGCGACCGTCACCACGCCGAGAAGGGCCGCCCAGAAGAGCCAGATCGCGGTGCGGCGCACGGCCGGGTTCAGGGCTCCAGCCGGTATCCCACGCCCGGTTCGGTCACGATGAGCATCGGGCGCGCGGGGTTCCGCTCGATCTTCCGCCGCAGCGTCGTGATGTAGACCCGGAGGTACTGCTGCGGATTGCCGAACGGCCGCCGCCACACCGCGTCGTAGAGCTGCTGGTGGGTCAGGGTGCGCCCGGCGTGCTGCAGGAACGTCTTGAAGATGTCCCACTCGGTCGGCGTGAGGCGGATCGCCTCGCCGTTGCGCCGCACGGTGCGGCCCCCGAGGTCGATGACCAGGTCGCCGATGGTGTGGGTGCCGCCGCCGCTCGGGATCGGCCCCTGGGCGCGCCGGAGGTGGGCCCGGACGCGCGCGGTGAGCTCGTTGATCGAGAACGGCTTGGTCACGTAGTCGTCGGCGCCGCTGTTGAAGAGCAGGACCTTCTCCGACTCGTCGTGCCGGGCGGTGAGGACCAGGATCGGCGTCGGCGACCAGCGGCGGATCTCGCGGCAGACCTCCACCCCCGGCTGGTCCGGGAGGCCCAGGTCGAGCACCACGAGCTCGGGACGCTCGGCGGCGGCGAGTTCCGTCCCCTGTGCGCCGGTGGCCGCCTCGACCACGCGGTCGGCGACGTCGCGGAGGGCGTTGGCCACCGCCCGGCGGATGGGGGGTTCGTCGTCGATGACGAGCAGCGTGCGGGCGCGGACGGGGGCGTCGGTCGGTCGGACCATCAGCTCGCCGACGGTGGCTGCACCAGGCGCACGCCGTCGTCCTCGGTGTGGGTGATGGCATCTTCCACGGAGTCGAGGACGCGGAAGAGCCGGTCGTCGCGTTCCTGGCGGAGCTCCGGCAGGCGGGAGCCGTAGGCCTTCTCGAGCGCGCGCACCAGGCGCTGGCGTTCGTCGCTCCCGAGCTGCTCCCACCTGGCGAGCGTGGGCCACCACGATTCGAGCCCGGTGAGCATGGCGGCCAGCGAGATGCCGATGCTGCGGTTGCGGGCGCCGAGGCAGTGGGTCAGCGCGGGGCCCGCCGCGGCCCACGCCACGGCCGGCCCGAGCCCGATGGCGGCGTCGAGGTCGCGGACATCCACCACGCCGTCGAGCACCAACTGGGCGATCTCGCGCCAGACGGCGGCCTGCACCCGGCCCAGCACGTGACCGGGGACCTCCTTCCTGACCAGCACCGGCACCCGGCCCAGTTGGCGCAGCCAGAAGCAGACGTCTTCGGTGCACTCCGAGTCGGTGCGCGGGCCGGGGACCACCTCGACGACCGGCAGCATCTCGACCGGCACCATCGGGTGGGCCACGAGCATCCGCTCGGGGCGCCGGAGCCGGCCGCAGAGTTCGCTGGCGTGGAGGAGGCTGCTGGAACTGGTGAGCACCGCCTTGAGCCGGGCCACCTGCTCCACCTGCTCGAGGAGGCGCTGCTTGGACACGAGGTCGTCGGGGGTGGCCTCGATGATCCAGTCGGCCTCCGCCACCGCCTGCAGGAGGCTCCGCCCGGCGGAGAGGTCCGCGAGCCCGCGGTCGGCGGCGTCCTGGTCGGCGCGCCCCGCGGCGGCCATCCGGTCGACCAGGCCGGCGATGTCGTCGTGGGCGTCGTGGAGCGAGGCGGAGTCGGTGTCGAAGATCGACACGCCCCACCCGTGCGCCACGGCGAGCGCGGCCCAGCCCCGGCCGACCTCCCCGGTGCCGATGACCGCAAGGCGTGGAACGTTCCGGTCGTTCATCCTTCATCTCCCGGCCGGCGGATGCAGAACTGCGACGTTGCAAGATGGCAGGGGCCGCCGTCCGCCGCCACTCCGGGGAACCTTGCGCATCGCGCCACCGGGGTTACGATGGGACTTCCCCCGTCGACCCTTCGAGGACCCATGCCCCGCGCCGTCCGTCACCTCCTCGCCATCGCGTTCGCGATCGCGCTCCCGTCGGTCACGTTCGCCCAGAAGCCCGCCCGCCGCGCCGCGGCGCCGGCCGCCGCCATCACCAAGGGTCCGACGGTCGAGGGCATCACCCAGTACACGCTCGCCAACGGGCTCCGGGTGCTGCTCTTCCCGGATGCGTCCCAGCCGACCGCCACGGTCAACATCACCTACCTCGTGGGCTCCCGGAACGAGGGCTACGGCGAGAAGGGGATGGCGCACCTCCTCGAGCACCTGATGTTCAAGGGTTCACCCGGGCACAAGAACATCCCGCAGGAGCTGACCGAGCACGGCGCCAGCCCCAACGGCACCACCTGGTTCGACCGGACCAACTATTTCGAGACCTTCGCGTCGACCGACGTCAACCTCACGTGGGCGCTCGACCTCGAGGCCGACCGGATGGTCCACAGCTACATCGCGGAGAAGGACCTCAAGTCGGAGTTCTCCGTGGTGCGCAACGAGTTCGAGATGGGCGAGAACGACCCCTCGAGCGTCCTCGAGGAGCGGCTGATGTCGACCGCCTACCTCTGGCACAACTACGGCAACTCCACCATCGGCGACCGCGCCGACATCGAGCAGGTGCCGATCGGGCGGCTGCAGGCGTTCTACCACAAGTACTACGAGCCCGACAATGCGGTGCTCGTCGTCGCCGGGAAGTTCGACCCGGCGCGCGCGCTCCAGCTGGTCGAGCAGAAGTTCGGCCGGATCCCCCGGCCGGCCCGCACCGGCGACATGAAGATCTGGCCGACCTACACCGCCGAGCCGGTGCAGGACGGCGAGCGGAGCGTGACGCTGCGCCGCGTGGGCGACGTGGGCTGGGTGATGGTGGGCTGGCACGTGCCGGCCGGCTCGGATCCCGACTTCCCGGCGGTGGCCGTGCTGGCCCGCGTGCTGGGCGACACGCCCTCGGGCCGGTTCTACAAGGCGCTGGTCGAGACCAAGAAGGCGTCCACCGAGTACGCCTTCGCGTACCAGCTCAAGGAGCCGGGGATGCTCATCGCCGCGGCCCAGCTCACCGCGCCCGACTCGGCGGCGTCCGCCTCGGCCGCCATCCAGGACGCGGTCTCGGCGCTCGCCACCGACCCGCCGAGCGCCGCCGAGGTCGACCGGGCCAAGACCGCCATCGTCAAGAACATCGACCTCACGCTCAACAACTCGCAGCGCGCGGCGCTGAGCCTCACCGAATGGTCGGGCCTCGGCGACTGGCGGCTGCTCTTCGTGTACCGCGACCTCGTCAAGCAGGTGAAGCCCGCCGACGTCGCCCGGGTGGCGGCCGCCTACCTCAAGCGGTCGAACTCCACGTGGGGCACCTTCGTGCCCACCAAGACCCCCGACCGCGCGACCGTGCCCTGGTCGCCCGACGTGGCGGCGCTGGTGGCCAACTACCACGGCGACAGCGCCCGGTCGGTGGGCGAGGCGTTCGACCCCTCGCCCCGGAACATCGACGCCCGCACCACGCGGCGCACGTTCAAGGACGGGTTCCAGCTGGCGCTCCTGAGCAAAAAGACGCGCGGCGCCACGGTCAACGCGGCCATCACCCTCCGGTTCGGCTCGCTCGATGCGGTGCGGGGCCAGGCCGCCGTCGCCGACCTCGCCGCCGACATGCTCTCCCGCGGCACCACCACCCGCACCCGGCAGCAGATCAAGGACGAGTGGGACCGGCTGCAGTCGCAGGTGTCGATCGGCGGCGGGCCGACCAGCGCCAACATCCGGATCGAGAGCACCCGCGACAACCTGGCCGCCACCCTCCGGCTGCTGGGCGACGTGCTCCACAATCCGTCGTTCGACGCCAAGGAGTTCGACCAGCTCAAGGCGGAGAACCTGACCGGCATCGAGGAGCAGCGCTCCGAGCCGACGTCGCTCGGGTCGATCGCCTTCAGCAAGGCGCTCAAGCCCTACCCGGCCGACGACCCGCGCGCCACCCTCAGCGCCGACGAGCAGAAGGCGGCCTACACCGCCGCCACGCTCGACCAGGTGCGGCACTTCTACCAGACGTTCTACGGCGCCGACCACGGCCAGATGTCCATCGTGGGTGACTTCGACACCGCCGCGACCGCCCAGCTGGTCGACTCGCTCTTCGGCGACTGGAAGAGCTCCTCGGTCTTTGCCCGGGTGCCGAGCGAGTACAACGACGTGCCCGGCGGCAAGACGGTCATCAAGACGCCGGACAAGGCCAACGCGTTCTTCCTCTCGGGCATGAACCTGCCGGTCAAGGACGACGACCCGACGTACCCGGCGCTGGTGCTCGGCAACTACATGCTGGGCGGCGGGTTCCTCAACTCGCGCCTGGCGGAGCGCATCCGGCAGAAGGAAGGGATCAGCTACGGCGTGGGGTCGGGGCTCTTCGCCTCGTCGCTCGACAAGGCCGGTGTGTTCGAGGCCTACGCCATCTACGCGCCGGAGAACGTCGGACGGCTCGAGGCGGCGTACCAGGAGGAAGTGGCCCGGGTCCTCAAGGACGGCTTTACCCAGGATGAGCTCGACAAGGCCCGGCAGGGGTGGCTGCAGCAGAACGAGCTGATGCGGTCACGGGACGCGGCCCTCGCGGGGACGCTCACCAACGACCTGTTCGTGGGGCGCACGATGGCCTACGACTCGACGCTGGAGGCCAGGGTCCGCGGGCTCACCGCCGCGGACGTGAACACGGCGTTCCGGCGCTACATCGACCCGGCCAGGTTCATCACCGTCGAGGCGGGGGACTTCGACAAGAAGCCGCCCCAGGCGGTGCACCCGTAGGGGGTCGCGGGTCGTGGGTCGCGGGTCATGGGTCGTGGGTCGCGGGTCGCGAGTCGTGGGTCACGAGTCAGCGGTCATTCAAGTCCGGTGCATGGATGTCCATGACCCATGACCCATGACTCATGACTCATGACTCACGACTCATGACTCACGACTCATGCCCCACGACGCACTCAGCCCTACACCCCCAGCCGGACCGCGAGCCCCGCGGTCCCCGAGCGGAAGGCGCCGGTGGTGGAAGCGGCGGCGGAGTTGGTGATCCCGCCGTACACGGCCAGTTCATTGGCCGATCCCCACCGGCGCGTCGCCCGGAGTTCGCCGTGCCATTCCGAGCGGTCGCTTCCGGCACCGATCTGCTGCACCCCGAACCCGCCGCTCACCCTGAGCGCCACCGCGCCGCCGTCGCGTGCCCAGCCGCCCTGCGCCTCGACGGTGGTGAAGGGCGCCGGCGAGAAGTATCCGACGCCCGCACGGTCGTAGCTCAACGTGCGGCCCAGCGCGCCCACGAAGAAATGGCGCGGCAACGTCACGGTCGCCGTGCCCGCCAGGTCCCGCCTCGCATTCCCGTCCGAAAGCCAGCCGAGTGCGCCTTCGAGGGCCAGGTCCACGTGGTCGCCCGCGTGGAGGCCGGCGGAGGCGTCGAGCGTGCCGAGATCCAGGCGCTGCGCGATGAGCGCCGCGGTCTCGGCGAACGGCGCCCACGAGTAGCCGAGCCCGACCGACACGCGGGGTGTCACCCTGTATGCCACGCCGCCCCGCGCGCTCAACTCCGTCCGCGACCCGAGCCCGCTCGGCGCCAGCCGGCCCACGCCGACGGCACCGGTGGCGCGCCATCGGTCACGGGCATAGGTGAGGCCCGCCTCGCCCGAGGTCCGGGTGGCGGAGATGCCCGGGTCGTTCGCCTGCAGGAGCCCCACGGTCGCGAAGCCGCGGAGCGCATCGCCCAGCGCGCCGGAGAAGGTGCCCGACTCGGCGAAGGTCTCATTCCGGTCGGAGTCGTGGCCCCAGGCGAATGAGACGTCGGCCCGCGGGCGGAGCACGGCCCGCACCTGGCGCCGCAGCTCGAGCGCCTGCGGATGGGACGGCGCTATCGACAGGGCCGAGTCGAGCTCGGTCCGCGCCCGGCGGTCGTGCCCTTGCCAGTGGTCGAGCTGGGCCAGGCCGGTGAGCGCGTCGGCGTTCCGCGGGTCGCTTGCCAGCGCCGCTTCGTACTGGCGGCGGGCGGCGGCGGTGTTGCCGCTCCAGGCGGCAAGACGGGCGCGACCGGTGAGCGCCGCGGTGTCGGCGGGATCCCGGGTCAGGAGGGCGCGATACGCCGCGTCGGCCTCGGAGTAGCGGCTGGCCCAGGCGAGGGTGAGGGCGCGGCCGAGTGCCGCGTCGTGGTCGGCGGGGTAGCGCCGGAGCACGCTGTCGTACTGCGCGATCGCGAGGTCGTACCGCCCCTGCCATGCGTGGATCCGGGCTTCGGCCATCTGGAGGTCCGCATCCTGTGGCGCGGCCCTTCGTGCCCGCCCGATGAGCGCGGCCGCCGAGTCGAGCTTGCCGGCCCACGAGAGCAGGATGCCGATCCTGAGGTTGGCGGTCGCGTCGAGGGAGTCGGCGGCCAGCACCCGCTCGTATGCCGCCCGCGCCTCGGCGAAGCGGCCGGCGCGCCACGCGGAATCCCCGGCGGGGAGCTGGGCGGCGAGGGAGAGGGGGGCCAGCACGAGCGCCGGGACAAGTGCCAGGCGCAGGCCGGCCCGGGAAAGGGTGGGGAGGGCCATCGCCAAGAACTTCCCAAGATGCCGGCGCCGGGGCAAGGCGGACGTGGCGAACCGGGGCGCGTCGGCTATGTTCCACCTCGTACCCGGGCCGTTCGACCGACACTCCCTGGAGTCCGCCGTGACCGATCCCGCCACCACCGACACCCGCGCCCTGGGCCGCTCGCTCATCGACGCCTTCGGGAAGGCCTGGGAGAAGGCCAAGGTGGATGCGATGCTCGAGGTCTTCACCCCCGGCGCCGCGTTCCTCGAGTCCCCGTTCGCGGCGCCGATCACGGGGATCGAGGGCATCCGCGGGTACTGGCAGGACGTGCCGTACCACCAGTCGGAGATCACGTTCAGCTCCGGCGAGATCTACGCCGCCGGCCCCTGGTTCTCCACCGAGTTCAAGGTGGTGTACCGCCGCCGCCGCACCGGAGAATGGGTCGACGCCCGCGGCGCCATCTTCTGCGAGACCGACGGCGAGAAGATCAGCGAGATGAGGATGTACTGGATACGGTGAACGGTCAACAGGGAACAAGGAAAAGGGAAAAGGGAAAAGGGAAAAGGGAACGGGCCGTCGGTCGAGATCTCGATCGGCGGCCCGTTCACCGTTCACCGTTGTCCGTTGTCCGTTGACCGTTCCCCATTCACCGTTGACCGTTCACCCCTCGATCACCCTCCGCGCATACTCCACCCCCCACTCCAGCATCTCCGGCGAGCGGAGCCCCATCCGCATCGCGAGTTCCGTCGCGGCGTCCTCGTCCATCCCCCGGTCGATCATCAGGTAGGCCAGGAGCGGTCCCGTCACGCGGTTGCCGCTGGCGCAGTGGACCAGCATCGGGCGTTCGGCGCTCCGTCGGGCCACTTCGAGGATCCGCTCGAGGAGGGTGTCGTCGATGGCGCCGGAGGCCACGGGGATGTTGATGTACTCGAGGCCGAGCGCGCGCACGGCCGCCGGCTCGTCGAAGGCGCGGGCCTCCATCGGGTCGCGGAGGTCCAGGATCACCTGGGCGCCGGCCACCTTGAGCGCCTCCAGGTGCCGTGGCCCCGGCTGGCCGCCGGTGACGAGCGTGGGCGTGATCTCGGTGGCGTTCACCACGCCGGCGAGCGCTTCGATGAGGGTGGGCATCAGGGTCAGCCGGTGCGCCGGAGGAGGATGACGTGGTGGGCCGCGGCGATGCCCAGGACGGTGGCCGCGAGCGAGACGAAGAGGCTGCCGCCGACGTAGAGGCCCGCGCGGGTCCACTCGCCGTCCTGCAGCAGGCGGACCGTCTCCCACGAGAAGGTCGAGAACGTGGAGTAGCCGCCGCAGAACCCGGTGGTGAGGAGGATCCGCATTTCGGGGCTCACCGAGGCGCTCTCCACCGAGTACTGCATGAACGCGCCGATCAGGAACGACGCGGTGATGTTCACCACGAGCGTTCCGGCGGGGAAGCCCGCCCCGGCCCAGCCCTGGACGGCCGTGCCGAGGAAGTACCGCGCCAGCGAGCCCGCGAGCCCGCCCAGGGCGACGTAAAGCCAGAGCATGGACCATAAAGTAGGGGGAACGGTGAACGGTGAACAGTGAACGGGGCGAAAGGCGCCCGTTTCCGGTTCAGCGTGAGGCCGTCCAGGGCGACGTAGCTCCAGAGCATGGCCCGTTTCCTGTTCACCGTTCACCGTTCACTTACATTAAGGCCA
>DATIEF010000106.1:0-5329 GCA_035455865.1 Gemmatimonadales bacterium
TTCCACCTTGTAGGGCGCGCCCTCGCCCAGCTTCTTCGTCTTCGCGTAGCCGGCGTAGAGGGAACCCATCGGGTCGCCGGCGATGATGCGGATCTTGGGGTTCTTCTCCTTGAGGTACCGCGCCGTCCCGCTCACGGTCCCGCCGGTGCCGGCGCCGGCCACGAAGTGCGTCACCTTCCCCTTGGTCTGCTCCCAGACCTCGGGGCCGGTGGTGCGGTAGTGCGCCTCCGGGTTGACCGGATTGTAGAACTGGTTGGCCAGGATCGCCCCGGGGGTGTCGTGGGCGATCTGCTTCGCCTTCATCACGTAGTTCTCGGGATGGTCCGGCGGCACCGCGGTCGGTGTCACGACCACCTCGGCGCCGTACGCCTTGAGGAGCCGGATCTTCTCGGGCGACATCTTGTCGGGCAGCGTGAAGATGCAGCGGTAGCCCTTGAGCGCCGCGGCGATGGCGAGCCCTACGCCGGTGTTGCCCGACGTTCCCTCGACGATGGTGCCCCCCGCCTTGAGCTCGCCGCGCTGCTCGGCGTCCTCGATGATCGCGAGGCCGATACGGTCCTTGACCGAGGCGCCGGGGTTCACGTACTCCGCCTTGCCGAAGACCGGCGTCCGCACGCCGCGGCCTACGCGTGCCAGCCGGATGAGCGGCGTCCAGCCGATGGTGTCGAGGACGGAGTCGTACGGCTCGAGGTGCTGGGGCTTCACGGGGTCACGCCTCCGGCGCGTGGTGCGTGCTTGAAGATGACGGGCTGGGTAAAGGTCAGCGCCGAGGGGACGCCGTTCCGGAGCGCGGGGGCGAACCTCATCCTCGGCACCGCCGAGAGCGCCGCGGAATCGAGCGCCGGATAGCCGCTCGACTCCGCCACCGAGGTGGAGTCGGGGTCGACGACGCCGGCGGAATCGACGTGGAGGCGGAGGACCACCTTCCCCTCGATCCCCTGGATGTAGAGGGCCTGCGGATACACGACCGGGCTCTCTGCGTTCACCGCCACCGGCGGCTCGACGGCCTTCGGTGGGTTGGCGGGGGCGGCAGGGAGCTGGACAGTGGTGGGCGCGGCGCGATGGCAGGCGGAAAAGACGAGCGCAAGC
This sequence comes from Gemmatimonadales bacterium, assembly GCA_035455865.1. Taxonomy (GTDB): domain Bacteria; phylum Gemmatimonadota; class Gemmatimonadetes; order Gemmatimonadales; family GWC2-71-9; genus CAMLHU01. The sequence continues at coordinate 1,090 of DATIEF010000106.1, forward strand.
AAGAAGATGCGGGCGGGGGTCATCCGGCAAAACTAGCGCGAGTAAGGGCCTCTGGCGAGCCGGTGGGGCGATCGCGTCCCCCTGGGACCCTTCCCGAGCGAAGCGAGGGACCTGCCTTGCCGGCTTCAGGTGCGGGCGAGCTAGGTCCCTCGCTTCGCTCGGGAAGGTTCCGCTCGATCCCGAGCTCCGTCCGCAAGACCGCACCACCGATCAGTTCTCCGTGAGTCTCCGTGCCCCTCCGTGCCCGAAGCCTGCCCTGAGTGAAGCGAAGGGTGGTCCCACACTTCACTTGGGTCGCGATGCCCGCTTCTTGAGCTCGGCCAGGCGGTTGAGCGCCTCGAGCGGCGTCAGGCTGTCGACGTCGAGCGCGCCCAGTTCCCGGAGGACGGGGTCGGGCTCGCCGGCAAAGAGCGCCAGTTGCCCGGGGTCGGCGGGAGGCGTGGGCTCGCCGGGCGCCACTCGGTGCTCCCCTTCGAGCGTGGCCAGCACCTCCCGCGCGCGCGCGACCACCGGCGCCGGAAGTCCGGCGAGCTCCGCCACGTGGACGCCGTAGCTCTGGTCGGTGCCGCCGGGTTCGAGGCGATGGAGGAAGACCACGGTCCCGCCGCTCTCCCGCACCGCCACGTTGTAGTTCCGCGCGTGCGCCAGCGTCTCCGGCAGCTGCATCAGTTCGTGATAGTGCGTCGCGAACATCGTCTTGCACCCGGTGCGATCGTGCAGGTGCTCGGAGACCGCCCACGCGATCGCCACGCCGTCGTAGGTCGAGGTGCCGCGGCCGATCTCATCGAGCAGCACCAGGCTCCGCGCCGTGGCGCTGTGGAGGATGGCGCTCGTCTCGCTCATTTCCACCATAAAGGTGGACTGGCCGCGGGCCAGGTTGTCGCTGGCGCCGACCCGGGTAAAGAGCCGGTCGACGACGCCGATCCGCGCCGAGCGCGCCGGCACGTATGAGCCCATCTGCGCCAGCAGGACACAGAGGCCGATCTGCCGGAGGATGGTGCTCTTGCCGGCCATGTTGGGGCCGGTCACCAGGAGCACCCGCGCCGAGGGCTCGAACCGCACGTCGTTGGGGATGAACGCCTCGCGCGCCATCCGCCGCTCGAGCACCGGGTGCCGCGAGCCGACGAGTTCGAGCTCGAACCCCTGGTCCACCGCCGGCCGGACGTACTGGTTCCGCTCCGCCAGGTCTGCGAGCCCGGCCCACACGTCGAGCTGCGCGAGTGCGCGCGCGGTCTGCTGCAGCCGGGGCGCGGCGCGACCGGCCTCGTCGCGCAGGAGCGCAAAGAGCGCCCCTTCCCGCTGCCCGATCCGCTCCTCGGCGCCCAGCACCTTGGCCTCGTACTCCTTGAGTTCCGGCGTGACGTAGCGCTCCGCGCCGGCCAGCGTCTGGCGGCGCTCGTAGTCGGGCGGTACCCGGCCGGCGTGCGCGTGGGTCACCTCGAGGTAGTACCCGAAGACCTTGTTGTAGCCCACCTTGAGCGACGGGATCCCGGTGCGTCCGCGCTCCCGCTCCTGCAGCGAAGCGATGTACTGTTTGCCGCCGTCGCGGAGGCCGCGGAGCTCATCGAGCTCGGCGTCGAAGCCGGTGCGGATCGCGTCGCCGTCGGCAAGCACGGCGGGGGGCCGGTCGCTCAGGCCCGCGGAGAGGCGCGCCGCCAGGTCGGCCAGGAGGTCGAAGTCGCGCGCGATCGCGGCGAGGAGCGCGCTCGACTCCCGGTCCTTCAGGCCGGTGAAGGCGCCGAGCACGTCGGGGAGGCGGAGCAGGGAATCGCGAAGGGCGCCGAGTTCGCGCGGGGTGGCGCGTCCGGCGGCGGCGCGGCCCGCCAGGCGTTCGAGGTCGCGCACGCCTTCGAGGGCCTCGCGGAGTCGGGCGCGGCCGCGCGGGTCGGCAAAGAATACGGTGACCGCGTCGAGCCGGCGGTCGATCGCGGCGGCGTCGGCGAGCGGGGAGAGCACCCACTGGCGGAGGAGCCGGCCCCCCATCGGCGTCACGGTGGCGTCGATGACCTCGAAGAGCGTGGCGCCCTTGGTGCCGGCGCGGAGCGGTTCCACCAGCTCGAGGTTGCGGCGGGTCATCTCGTCGAGCCAGAGGTGGCCCTCGCCGCGGCGCGCCACCGGGCGCATCAGGTGCGGGAGGCCGCCGGGCTGGAGCTCGGCCAGGTACCGGAGGAGCGCCCCCGCCGCGCCCACGGCCGGCGCGTCCTCGGCGCCGAGGCCGAGTCCATCGAGCGAGGCGAGCTGGAAGCGGCGCGCGAGGTCGTCCTGGGCGAGGGCGGGGTCGAATTCCCACGCCTCGCGCGCCGTGCGCATCACGCCGTCGTCGAGCGGGAGCGCCGACTCCGCCGGCTGGACCACCTCGGCGGGGCCGAGCCGCGAGACCGACTCCGCGAGCCGCTCGCCCGGCATCGTCTCCAGGAGGAACTCGCCGGTGGAGAGGTCGACGGCCGCAAGTCCGCCCATCCGGCCGTGCGCCTCATCCGCCCACGCGGCGACCAGGAAGTTGTTCTTCGTCCCGGCGAGGAAGGTCTCGTCGAGCACCGCGCCGGGGGTGATCGTCTCCACCACCTCGCGGCGGACGATCCCCTTGGCGGCCTTCGGGTCCTCGACCTGTTCGCAGATGGCGACACGGAGGCCGGCGGCGAGGAGCTGGCGGAGGTAGTCGGCGGCGGCCTTGACCGGCACGCCGGCGAGCGGCACGCCGTCGCCGCGGGAGGTGAGGGTGATGCCGAGCGTCTTCGCGCCGAGCTCGGCGTCGTCGAAGAACATCTCGTAGAAGTCGCCCATGCGGAAGAAGAGGATCGCGTTGGGGTGCCGCGCCTTGATCTCCCGGTACTGCGTCATCAGGGGCGTGCCGCCATCGGCCACGCGGCCGCTCAAGGGCGCTCCTCGACGACGAACACCTGGCCGTACTTGCGCCGCATCTTCCGGGCGTAGGCCGTCGCTTCCGCCTTGGTGGCGAACTTGCCCGCCCGCACCTTGAACGTGCCGTCGGCGTCCTTGACGAGGTGGGGCGGGAAACCGTCGCGGGCCAGCATCTCCATGACCGTCGTGGCCTGCGACTCCGCCTTGAGGGCGGCCACCTGCACCGACCAGGTGGAGGCCGCCGGTGTGGCCGCTGGTGCTGGAGCCGGCGGCGCGGGGGTCGGTGCCGCCGCGGGCGCAGGCTTCTTGGCCGTGTCGGTCGGCGGCGCCTGCGCGGGAGCCGGCGTGGGGGCGTGGGTGGTATCGGGTCGCTGGGCGGTGGTGTCGGCACCGAGGCAGCGGCTGTTCATGAACTGGAGCTGGTTCAGGAGCTCGATGTTGGTGCCGGCCGCGGGGATCCCGCCCTTGAGCCAGCCGCACCCGGCGGCGGTGTTCCCCTGGGCGAAGTAGGCGCGCGCCGCCCAGAGCGAGGCCGGCGCCATCACGTCGGTGGTCGGGTAGTCACTCCGGAGCCGCTCGAGGTTCCGCTCGGTGCCGGCCAGGTCGCCATTGGCGTAGCTCAGCTCGGCGAGCTGCAGCAGCGCGTTGTCGGCCCACGGCGAGTCGGCGAACTCGACCGCCACGCGCAGCATCGCCTTCTGCATGTCGCCGGTGTTGGCCGCGATCCGCCCCTGGGTGTAGAGCGCCTCGGCGTAGAGCGGGTCGGTGACCGGCGTGGCGTTGAGGATCGCGGCCACCGCGGCGCGGGCCGAGTCGCCCTGGCCCTGCTGCGCCTCGGCGACGGCGGCCAGCAGGCGTGGATCGTGCTGGGCGAACAGGGGCGCAGACGCCGCAGTGCCCAGGAGCGCGGCACACGCAAGCGTCCATCGGAGATGCGTCATGCGACCTCCCGGCGTCCGCCGGTGGACGGGGGCGCGAGCTGGAGGATGAGATCGGTGATGACCGACTGTTCGGTGGCGAGGCGGGTGCCCTTGAGGGCGACGTCGGCGGCGAGCGTGGCCTCGAGGGCGCGGCGGAGCCGGCCCTGCGGCCAGGCCGGCGCCCAGCGGACCACGTCGTTCACGAAGCCCTTCCAGTCGCCGATCTTGGGGGGGCGGGCGCGCATCAGCGTGTCGAACACGGCCTTGTTGAGCGCGTAGCCCGAGAGCTTGCGGTCGTGGTGGGCCCGCGCCACGCCGAGCACGATGAGCGAGCTGCCGAGGAGCGTCACCAGCCCCACCGCGCTCACGCCGGTCTGGTCGAGGAGCGGCGCGGTCAGGCGGAGGGCGCGGGGGAGGTCGCCCTCGAGGATGGCGTCGCGCCAGTCGAAGATGGTCTC
>DATIEF010000107.1:0-2871 GCA_035455865.1 Gemmatimonadales bacterium
TGCGCACCCGCGCCGGTCGCTCACCGTGGAGGGCGCCCGTGGACCGACACCAGAAACTCGTACGGATCCTCTTTGCCACCGGCATCGTCTGCGTCGCCGGGCTCGTGCTGGTGTACGGCTATTCAGTGCTCCTGTTCCAGGAGGTCCCGCCGGCGTGGGCCGGATGGCTGACAACGGTCGGCTACGCCTCCGCTGCCATACTCGCGGTCACCGGGATCGGCCTCCTCTTCGACCGATCCGCCCAGCTGTCGGTGCGCATCCTCCTCCCGTTCCTCCTCCTCTGGCTCCTCACCCGCATCCCGGTGGTCCTCGCCGATCCGCTCCGGGAGATCAGCTGGTTCGCCATCGGGGAGATCGCCGTGCCCGTCTCGGCGGCATTGACCCTCTACGTCTGGCTTTCGGGTCCCGGCGCGGCATCACGCCTGCAACGAGCCGCCGCCACGCACGGGCCGGTGGTCACGCGCATCCTCGTCGGGGGCTCGATCATCACGTTCGGGCTGTCGCACTTCTTCGAGTTCGCGGCGCGCACCGTATCGCTGGTGCCGGCGTGGCTGCCGTTCCGGACCGCCGTGGCCGACCTGGCGGGCGCGGCACAGGTGGCGGCGGGGCTGGGCGTGCTCTGCAACGTCCAGCCGCGCCTCGCCGCGGCGGCGGAGGCCGGGATGCTGAGCCTCTTCGCGCTGCTCGTCTGGGTCCCCGCGGTCATCAGCCGGCCGGGGCTCCAGTCCAACTGGGTGGAGTTCCTGGTCACCTGGGAGCTGGCGGCGGCGTGCTGGGTGGTGGCGGAGGGCTTCCGGCGTCGGCGGGCGACGCCCGGGCTCGCTTGACGCACCATACCGGCCACGAACGTCAAAGCGCCGCAAGCAATGGCTTGCGGCGCTCGAGCTCCCGAGGCAGGACTCGAACCTGCGACCCGCGGATTAACAGTCCGCTGCTCTACCAACTGAGCTACTCGGGAAGAGGCGGCAAACTAAGGGCGCTGACCGCCAAATTCAAGCGAGAATCCTGTGTTCGCGACGATCTGTCGGCGTCGTGACCTCACGTCGCGTCGGCCACGTTCGGGCGCCTTGGTCCCCGCAATGGAGCAGGAGCCGAACCCGGCCGATTGCCGACGGTCACCGCCCCTTGCGGCCACTGTCGAGCCATCGTCAGCACAGCACGGGTGCCCGCAGCGCCAGCTTCGGAGAGCGCCAGGCACCGCCCTAGCTCGCTATTCGTAAACCGTTCGCATGCAACAACTTATACAACCAGTGAGCATACGCTCGCAAAAATACGATGCGAGCGTGCACTCACACCACCGATTCCCGTTCCGAAAGCATCGAATTTGTGCAGGAAGTGGCCTCAAAAACGCGACTTAACTCGTTGTGGGAAAATCTGTTACGCTCTACCCAGTTCCCCGGAAACTCCCACCCGTCTATCCTTGTTCCGTGACCATGCACCCCTTGGCAGGCCACCTCGCGCTCCGGCGGAAACTCTCCGCCGCGCTCGCGGCTGACCACCTCCCCCAGCTCCTCCTCCTCACCGGCCCCGCCGGTGTAGGCAAGCAGCGCCTGGCGCTCTGGCTGGGGCAGCTGGCCCTCTGCACGGCCCCGACCGCCGGGGAGCCCTGCGGCACCTGCCCCTCCTGCCGCCTGGTGCTCGAGCTGTCCCACCCCGATCTCCACTGGTTCTTCCCGCTCCCCCGCCCCAAGGCGGGTGAGCTCGACAAGCAGGTCGAGGAGCTGGAAGAGGCCCAGGGCGATGCCCTCAAGGACCGGCGCACCACGCCGATCTACGGGCGCCCCGACGGGATGGCCGGCCACTTCATGGCCACGGCGGCGCTCGTCTCCCGCCGCGCCACGCTCACCCCGGCGATGTCCCGCCGGAAGGTCATCATCCTGGCGGAGGCGGAGCGCCTGGTGCCCCAGGCCGCCAACCCCGAAGCGGCCAACGCGCTCCTCAAGCTCTTCGAGGAACCGCCGGCCGATACCCTGATCGTGCTCACCGCCGCTGACCTCTCCGCGGTCCTTCCGACGATCGTCTCCCGCGCGGTGCCGGTCCGGGTCACGCCGCTCCCCGACGCAGAGGTCCGGACATTCCTCCGGACGCACCTTTCCCCTGCGCCGTCCGCGTCGGACATCGATGCCCGGGTGGCCCGGGCCGGCGGCGTCATCGGCCGTGCCATCGACCCGTCCGACGACTCGGCACGGAGCCGGCAGGCGGCCGATGCCCTCCTCACCGCCATCCGTGGCGGCCCCGGCGCCCGGCTGGAACGCGCGCTTTCGCAGGGCGCCTTTGCTGCCCGCGGCGATTTCACCTCCCTGCTCGATGCCCTGGCGGAACGCCTGCTCGAGACGGCCCGCACCCGCCTGGGCCACCCGGCGCCGATGGGCGGGCTCCCCGCCGCGGTCGAGCGCACCGACGCCGAGGGCGCGCTCCGCGCCCTGGACCGGATCCGCGTGGCCCGAGACGCTGCGCAGGGGAACGTGAACCCCCAGCTCATCCTGGCGTCGCTGAGCGCCGAACTCGCGGGGGCCCTGTGAAGCTGAGCCACCTGGACGACGCGGGCCGCGCCCGGATGGTGGATGTCGGCGACAAGCCGGTCACCGCGCGCGTGGCGGAAGCCGAGGGCCGGGTCCGGATGTCGGCGGCGGCGTTCGCACTGGTGCGGGATCACGCCGTGGCCAAGGGCGATGTGCTCGCGGTGGCGGAGACCGCCGGGACGATGGGCGCCAAGCGCACCGCCGACCTCATCCCGCTCTGCCACCCGCTCGGCCTCGACCTCGTGACCGTCGAGGCGACGCTCGATGAGGAGCTCCCCGGTGTCCTGGTCCGGGCCACGACCAAGGTCGTGGGAAAGACCGGGGTGGAGATGGAAGCGCTCACCGCCGT
>DATIEF010000108.1:0-4421 GCA_035455865.1 Gemmatimonadales bacterium
GGCCCGAGGTCCCAACCTCTGGCTCCGCGGCATCGGGATCCTGGTCGCGGCGGTGATCGTGAGCGGGCTCGCTGGGACGCTCCGCGGCCCCGAGGCGGCGGTGGCCTCCGGCGTGAGCGTGGGCCCGATGCCGGAGGTGCAGGGGCTGGAACACCAGCTCAACGCCACCCGGGACGCGCTCGACGTGGAGCGGATGAAGAACACCCGCGCCGACGCCATCAGCAGCTTCTCGACCGCGTACCAGATCCCGGCCGACCTGGCCGCCGCGATCTACGACAACGCGCTCAACGCCGGCATCGACCCGATGCTGGGCTTCCAGCTGGTCAAGGTGGAGAGCGGATTCCGGGCCAACGCCCGGAGCTCGGCCGGCGCCATCGGCTATACCCAGCTCCGCCTGCCCACGGCGCGGACGTACGAGCCGTGGGTCACCGATTCGATGCTGGTCGACCGGAACACCAACCTCCGGATCGGGTTCCGCTTCCTGCGCCAGCTGATCGGCCAGTACCACGGCGATGTGCGCCTGGCGCTCCTGGCCTACAACCGCGGCCCGGGCCGGATCAACGAGGCCCTCCACTACGGCGACGACCCGGACAACGGGTATTCCCGGGCGGTGCTCCACCACCGGCCGGCGATGCCGAAGACGAAGTGACCTGCCTGGAATGACGAACCCCCGTCCTCGGAAGGACGGGGGTTCGTCGTTCGTGGCACCCGCCGGGTTCAGCCCCGCGGGATCCTGAGCACCGTGCCCGACCGGAGCGCCTCGTCCGGCGCCAGCGCGTTGAACCGCCGGAGCGCCGAGATGCTCACGCCATAGCGCTCGGCCAGCGCCGAGAGCGTCTCGCCGTAGCGCACCTTGTGGGTGGTGGCGGACGCGACGGCCGTCGACGGGGCCGAATGCCGCACCCGCGGGCGACCCCGCCCACCCGCCGAGACCTTGACCCACTGCCCGATCCGGAGCCCGGCCGTCGGCGAGGCGCCGTTCCACTTCCGGAGCTCGGCGATGGTCACACCGTAGCGGCGGGAGAGCGTCCACCACGATTCACCCGACCCCACCCGGTGTGATCCACCGGGCGCCGCATGCCATCGGCGGGGCGCATCCGACTCTTCGGCCAGCGCCGCGGCGCGGGGATCGAACGCCACCCCCGACACCGGGATGACGAGCCGCGAGCCGAGCCGCAGCCGCCGCGGGTCGATCCGCGGGTTGGCGATCCGGATGTCCTCGAGCGTCACGTGGTACACCCGCGCGATATGGCCCAGCGTCTCCCCCCGCGCCACGAAGTGCTCCCGGAAGGTGAGCCGCTTCGACGCCGGCAGGTCGGCGTAGCTCTCCGCCACCTTGGCGCCGGTGCCCGGCGGGATCCGCACCACCGAGGAGGTGTGTGGCGGCGTCGCCATCCGGAGGTACTCGGGGTTGAGCTCGCGGATGGCCTGGATGGTGGTGTCGGCCAGGCGCGCGATGACGTCGAGCCCGGTGGCGTCCGGCACGATGAGCGAATCGTAGGTGAACGGCGCCACCGCCGGCGCCGGGGTGAAGCCGTACCGCTCCGGCTCCTTCGCGATGAGCGCCGCGGCGATGAGCTTCGGCACGTAATCCCGCGTCTCGCGCCGGAGGTAACGGGTGTCGTAGAGCCGGAAGAAGGTCGAGTCGCTCGCCGACTCGTCGTCCACGCCGTCGGCGTCCTCGAGCCGCGAGATCCCGCGCGAGACCCGGCCGCCGCCGGCGTTGTAGGCCGCCGCCGCCAGGTAGAGCGAGCCGAACCGGTCGCGCAGGTCGCGCAGGTAGCGCGCGGCCGCCGGTGTGGCCTTGACCGGGTCGCGGCGCTCGTCGACCCACCGGTCGATCCGGAGCCCGTACATCCGGCCGGTGCCCTTCATGAACTGCCACATCCCGACCGCGCGCGCCCGGCTGGTGGCGCTGTTGGAAAAGCCGCTCTCGATGAGCGCCAGGTACTCGAGGTCTCCCGGGAGCCCCTCGTGCGCAAAGGCCGCGCGGATCATCGGCTCGTACTTGGGCATCCGGTCGAGCCAGATCGCCATCCGGTCCCGGGCCGGCCCCTGGAAGAAGTCGAGGTAGAACTGGACCCGTTCGTGGTTGGAGAACGAGTTGACGTCGATGTCCCACGTCACCGCCGGGATGGCCTTCGCCCCGCCCGCCGGGGCCGGTCCGCCGACGCCGTCCACCGGATCGCCGGGGCTCGCGTTGGCCAGCTGCTCGAGCGCCGCGGCGTCCGCCGCGGAATCGGCCTCGTCGGCCGTGGCGCCCGAGTCGGCGGTGGCGGCGGAATCATCGACGGACGCCTGGGCCGCGGCGGTGTCGGCCGCCGAGAGGCCGGTGTCAGCGGTGACGGCGGTGACGGGCGCAGTAGGCTTGGACGACGTGGCGAGCGATGCGGGTGCGGGAGTGGCCCCGGCCGCCGCGGACGCGGGGCCGGTGCTGGATGCCCGGGCTGGCTTGGGCGCCGGGGCCACCGGTGCCGGGCGGCCGCCGGCACATCCGGTCAGGGCGGCGAGGAGCGCCAGCAGGAGCGCGGCGCTCGGACGGGACTCAGGCTTCAAACGCGCTCCTTGGAGGGCCGCGGCCGGGACCGGCCGCTGGCCGGACCACAGGGAACGCTTGAAATGTAAGAAGTTAGCCCGCGAGACCAAGAGGGTTCGGCCGATCTTCGGCCGATCAGCGCATGAAGAAACGATTGCCGATGACGCGGTTGGTGGCGTTAAGGACGGCGAGCGCCGCGCCGCGCGCCGAGTCGACGTCGGCCAGGAAGCACCCGACCAGCCGCTGGCCGGCGCCCTTGTCCTGGTAGGCGAGCGACACGATCACGACGTTGTTGTCGAAGGCCTTGACCGCCTTGACGCCGAGGAGCTCGAGCGTCACCTCGCCGTGGACGGCGCGGTCGAGCGCCATGACGCACGCCTCGGCGGCGCAGCGCAGCTCCCCGGCCGGCGAGGCAAGGCCTTCGCTCTCGCCCACGAACGAGTCGTCGTCGCCCCAAGCGAGCTCGATGCGGGCCTTGCACCGGGTGGCGGGGAGGCGCTCCAGCACGAAGCTGCGGAAGCGCAGGCGCTCCGGCATGTCTGAGCCGCTCACGGCCGCCCCCCGCCGCCCACCGCCCCGGGCTCGAACGGCACCTCGAGCTGCCGGGTCGGCTCCTCGGCAGGCCGGACGATGTCGACCTCGAGCCGGCCGCGGCCTTCGTCGTCGCTCCCGGCGCCCACGACCAGGATGCTCCCGCCGGCAAAGGCCAGCCGGAGCTGCCGGAGGTCGGGCCGGACGGTCGCCTCGACGACGGCCTGGCCCCGCACCGCGGCCAGCGCATCGGCCACCCGCCGGAGGTCCTGCGTCGACGCCGTCATGTCGCCCTTCAGCGGAGGTGCTCGGCGAGGACCGCCGTCAGCCGGTCGTGCGAGATCCGCTCGGCCTGGGCAAAGAGACTCGACTTCGAACTGGACTCGAGGGGATACGCGGCCCAGAAGGAGGACTTCGGCGGACGGGCCGACCGGAAGGAGAGGATCAGCTGCCACGACGAGTTGTGCGCCCGGCGCTCGGCCGCACAGCTCACGTTCCAGACGGTGTCTCCCAGTTCGACGACGCGCCACGCCATTGCGATGAAGTCTCCCTGGGCGTTGGGGTACGGACCTTCGCAATATGCCGGTCGGCGGAGAGGCCGGTCAAGAGCGATGGGTCAGCCGAGCACCAGCCGGCGGAACCGTTCCGCGAGGTCGGCGGTGACGGGCCCGCGGGCGCCGGTGCCGATGAGCCGGCCGTCGACCTGCCGCGCGTGGATGATCTCGGCACCGGTGCCGGTGAAGAACACCTCGTCGGCCGTGTACACGTCGAACCGATTGAGCGTCGTCTCGCGCACCACGTAGCCCGCCGTCGCGGCCAGCTCCAGCACGGCGTCCCGGGTCACCCCGCGGAGGATCCCCGAGGCCGTGGCCGGCGTCTGCACCACGCGCCGCCGGACCACGAAGAGGTTCGAACCCGATGCCTCGGCCACCCACCCGCTCGACTCGAGCATCAGCACCTCGTCGGCGCCGGCCTGGATCCCCTCGACCTTGGCGAGGATGTGCGGCAGGTAGTTGAGCGACTTGACGCGGGGCGAGAGGGCCTCGCGATGCGGCACCGGCGTGCCGGCGGTGACCACCACCAGCCCCTGCTCGTACTTCTCCTTCGGCCAGAGCGCGATCTTGTCGACGATCACGAACACCGACGGCCGGGCGCACTTCCGCGGGTCGAGCCCCAGGTCGCCGACGCCGCGGGTCACGACGGTGCGGATGTACGCCTCGGAGAGGCCGGAACGGCGCACCGCCTCCTCGTGGACCTTGGCGAGCTCATCCTGCGCGACCGGGATCGTGAGCCAGATGGCCTTGGCCGAGTCGTACAGGCGGTCGAGGTGCTCGGTGAGGCGGAAGATCTTGCC
>DATIEF010000109.1:0-2186 GCA_035455865.1 Gemmatimonadales bacterium
GATGACGCGCAGGGATGCGACTGACCGCCGCCCTAGCGCATGCGGCTGACTGCGCCCAGTGGTCGCGGGTCGCGGGTCGCGGGTCTTTCGGCTTACGTCTCACGTCTCACCTCTCACGTCTCACCTCTTACGTCTCACCTCTCACGGTCTCCATGCGCTTCTCTCCACTGATGCTCCTCGCCCTCGCCGCGCCCCTCGCCGCCCAGGCCGCGCCGCAGGATTCGGTGTCCCCCTGGCTCAACATCCCCTACATCATGCGCGGTGCGGAGACGACGGGCCGAGCGCCGGAGCGGGTCACGTGGACGCCGGACTCGAAGTGGATCTACTTCCGCTGGGACACGGCGGGGACGCCGTGGCGGGAAGCGCGCCACTGGTTCCGGGTCCGGCCCGCGGCCGGCGCCACCCCCGAACGCGTGAGCGACGCGGCAGCCGATTCCGTGGCGCCGCTCCTGGCGGCGGGGAGCCTCTCCCCTGACCGGAAGAGCCGCGCGGTCTCCGCACTCGGCGACCTCTGGATCGTGGACCTCAAGGCGGGGACCGCCCGCCGCCTCACCGACACCCGCGCCAAGGAGTCGGATCCCGCCTACGCCGCCGATGGACGCGCGGTCCTCTTCACCCGCGACGACAACCTCTTCCGCGTCGATCTCGGCACCGGGCTCGTGTCCCAGCTCACCGACATCCGGAAGGGACCGGCACCCAAGGACGCCAAGCCCGACACCGGCCAGCGCGGCTACCTCGAGCGGGAACAGACCGAACTCTTCCAGTCGGTCCGAGACCGGCTCTACGCCGACAGCGTGCGGAAAGCGGCGGAGAAGGCGCAGGACTCGCTCCGCGCCGCTCCCATCTACCTGGCGGATGACGAGACGGTCCAGACGATCTCGGCATCCCCCTCGGGGCGCTCAGCACTCCTCTTCACCAGCATCCCCGCCAAGGCCCGGAAGCCGACCATCGTGCCGGACTGGGTCACCACGTCGGGGTATGTCACGAACATCGACGGCCGGACCAATGTGGGTGATGCGCAGCGGTCGGGGCGCGTGGGGATGGTCGACCTCCCCACCGGCAAGGTGACCTGGCTCTCACTCGTCCCCGGCGACTCCACCGCGGCACCCGCCTGGGCCTTCCCGATGGGCTGGAACGACGCCGGCACCTCTGCGCTCATCTTTGCGGTGACGAAGGACTACAAGCGGCGGATCATCTGGCGGGTCGATGCGGCGGATGAGACGCATGAGGCGCGTGAGGCGCGTGAGGCGCACGTGGCGGGTGGGGTGCGTCTGGCCGCTCTCGACTCGCTCCGCGATACGGCGTGGGTGGACGGCCCCTGCTTCGGGTGCGGCGGGTGGCTGGAGGGCGGGAAGCGGGCGTGGTACGTCTCTGAGGCCGACGGCTGGGCGCAGCTCTACTCCGTGGCCGCCGACGGCAGCGACAAGCGCCAGCTGACGAGCGGCAAGTGGGAGGTGCGGGGCGCCGAGGTGAGCCCCGATGGGCGGACCTTCTTCCTCCATACGAGCGAGGGGTCGCCCTACGAGCAGCATTTCTGGCGGATGCCAGTAGGGGGCGGTTCGCGCGAGGAGGTGACCCAACGAGAAGGCTGGCACCAGGCGACGGTCTCTCCGGATGGGAAGCTCGTCGCCGACGTCTTCTCGACCGCAGATCGGCCCCCCGAGATCTTCGTCGGTCCGTGCCGCCCCGGCGCCGCGCTGGCACAGGTGACGACGTCGCCGACGGCGGAGTGGCTCAAGGGCCCCTGGATCGATCCTTCCATCATCACCATCAAGGCGTCCGATGGCGTCGAGGTCCCGGCGCACATCTATCGGCCGCAGGACCTGGGCGCCAAGCCGAACGGCGCCGCGGTCATCTTCGTTCACGGGGCAGGCTACCTGCAGAACGTGATGCGGGGCTGGTCCGACTACTACTCCCGCGAGTACCAGTTCCACCACCTGCTGGCGGCCAAGGGCTACATCGTCCTCGACCTCGACTACCGGGGCTCCGCCGGGTATGGCCGCGACTGGCGGACCGCCATCTACCGCCATATGGGTGGGCGTGATCTCCAGGACGAGGTCGACGCCAGCCGGTACCTACAGGCGCAGTACGGGATCGGCCCCGACCACGTCGGGATCTACGGCGGGAGCTACGGCGGCTTCATGACGCTGATGGCGCTCTTCACTGAGGGGAAACACTTCGGCGCC
>DATIEF010000110.1:0-2206 GCA_035455865.1 Gemmatimonadales bacterium
GTGATCTGGTCGCCGCAGAGCGGGTTGTACCCCTCGGCTCGGCCGTCGGATCCCTCCATGGCCCGGCAATTCCTCGGCGACTTGCTGTGGTCGAGGATCAGCGCCTGGTAGAGCTCGCCGAGGTCGGCCATCAGGCGAACACCTCCCGCACCCGCTGAAGCCCGCTCACCAGTGCGTCCACGTCGTCCAAGTCGTTGTACACGCCGAACGACGCCCGCGCCGTGCCCGGCACGCCCAGCTGATGCATCAGTGGCTGGGCGCAGTGGTGGCCCGCCCTGATCGCGATCCCTTCGGCGTCGAGCACGGTCCCGATGTCGTGCGGGTGCACCCCGTCCATCACGAACGAGAGAACGCTCACCTTGCCCGGGGCGGTTCCCAGGACCCGCACGCCCGGCACCTCGCTGATGCGCTCGGTGGCCCGCGCGAGGAGCGCCTGCTCGTGGGCGGCGATGGCCTCCCGGTCGAGACTGGCGAGCCACTCGATCGCGGCGCCGAGGCCCACGACCGGCAGGATGGGCGGCGTGCCCGCCTCGAACCGCCCCGGCGGCGGCGCGAAGGTGGTGCGCTCGATCGTGACCCGTTCGATCATCCCGCCGCCGGTCTCATACGGCGCCATCGCCTGGAGCAGCGACAGGCGGCCGTAGAGGACGCCCACGCCGGTCGGTCCGTACAGCTTGTGCCCTGAGCACACGAAGAAATCGCACCCGAGCGCCTGCACGTCGACCGGGAGGTGCGGGGCCGACTGGGCGCCGTCCACCACCACGACGGCGCCGCGGGCGTGCGCCAGGTCGGCGATCCAGCGGACCGGCAGCACCGTGCCGAGCACGTTGGAGACGTGCGCCACCGCGACGACCCGGGTCCGGTCGGAGAGGAGCGCCTCGAAGGCCCCGCGATCGAGCGAACCGTCGGGCAGGAGCGGCGCCACCCGGAGCCGGGCCCCGGTGCGCTCGGCCAGCACCTGCCAGGGGACGAAGTTGCTGTGGTGCTCGAGCAGGGTGACCACGATCTCGTCGCCCCGCTTGACGTGCGCATCGCCCCAGCTGCGGGCCACGAGGTTGATGGCGCTCGTGGTGCCGTGGGCGAAGATGACCTCGTCGGCCGAGGCGGCGTTGAGGAAGCGCCGGGCGCGTTCGCGCACCGCGTCGTACGCCTCGGTGGCCTCGTAGCTCAGCGTGTGGACGCCGCGGTGGACGTTGGCGTGCCCCTCGGACTGGTGGCGGACCATCGCCTCGATGGCGGCCGCCGGCATCTGGGCCGACGCCGCGGTATCGAGATAGACGAGCGGGCGGCCGCGGACCCGGCGGCCGAACACCGGGAAGGCCGCGCGGATGGCGGCCACGTCCAGGGAGAGCGCTCCCGCTACTCCAACCACGCGGCCACCAGCGCCTCGAGCTGCGCCCGCACCGGGTCGATCGACAGGCCGGTGAGCATCTCGGCGGCAAAGGCGTACGTCAGGATCTTCTGGCCGAGCGCCGGGCCGATGCCGCGGCTCTCGAGGTAGAAGAGGGGGATCTGCTCCAAGCGGCCGACCGTGGCGCCGTGGGTGCACTTCACGTCGTCGGCGAAGATCTCGAGCTGGGGCTTGGTGTCCACCCGCGCGCCATCGGAGAGGACCAGGTTCCGGTTGGTCTGCTTGCCGTCGGTCTTCTGGGCCTCGGGGGTCACCAGCACCTTGCCGTTGAACACGGCGTGCGACCGGCCGGTCAGGATGCCCTTGTACAACTCACGGCTGCCGCAGTTCGGCTCGCGGTGCTCGATGGCGGTGTGGTTGTCGACGAGCTGGTCGGCCCGGCCCAGGTACAGCCCGTTGAGCGTGCACTCGCCGCCGGGGCCCGCGAAGACCGTGCGGGTGTCGTTGCGGGCGATCCGCCCGCCGATGGCAGCTGAGAACCCGTGATACCGGCTGTCCCGACCCTGGCGGGCGTTGATGGCGGCCAGGTGGAAGGCGCGCGGACCCTGCCGCTGCACCTGGTAATGGGTGAGTTCCGCGTTGTCGCCCAGGTCGACCTCGGTCGCGGCATTGACCAGGTACTCGCCGTCGGAGAGGGACACGTAGTGCTCCACCACCTTGGCCGAGGCGCCGCGTCCAAGCACGAGGAGATTCCGCAGGTGGGCCATCGTGCCCGCCGCCTCGCCGCTCGACACGAAGAGGAGGTGGATGACCGGGGCCACGGTCGCGCCGGCGGGGACGTGGACCACCGCGCCG
>DATIEF010000111.1:0-2573 GCA_035455865.1 Gemmatimonadales bacterium
TGATAGCTGATAGCTGATAGCTGATAGCTGGCCCCCTACTCGTCCGCGCTCGCCTCCAGCGCCGCCCGCTCCTCCTCCGGCAGCACCAGGCGCCGGTTGCGGGCCTCGTGGTCCAGCACTTCGGCAAAGCGCCCCCACTCGATGATGGTCCGCAGGAGGCCGTTGGCGCGGCTGAACGGGAAGCAGATGGTAAGGTCCGCCAGGACCTCGTCCACCTCGATGGCCCCGTCGTTCTCCTTGATCATCCCCACCACCCGCGCGAAGAGCGGGTGCTCCATCACCCGCACGCGGGTGAGCGCCTTCCGCTCCGCGCTGTCGCCGGCAACGAGCTGCTGGCCCGCCGTCGTGAGCCGCACGTCCTCACCCGGGGTCACCACCCACCCCAGCTGCTCCGACGCCCGCACCACCGAGGTCATCCGGTCGTAGTCGACGCCCAGCTGCTCGGCGATGTCGAACACCGAATCGCCCCCCTCGGCGCGGTCCGCCAGGTGGTCGAGGAGACCCATCACCTCCGAGACGTGCACCCGCGGGAACGGCACCAGCCGCGCCGCCACCCCGCCCGCCGCGCGCTCCGGCTCGGGGAGGAGCGTCGCCGTGAGGATGGCGTGGAGCCGGTCCACCATCGCGGAGAACTGCGGGCTCCGCGGGTCCCGCGGGTAGGGGAGCGGGTTGTCGAGCACCTCGCGGATGTGGCCCGGGTTGGTGCCGAACACCACGATCCGCCCCGCCAGATACACCGCCTCGTCCACGCTGTGCGTCACCACCACGAGGGTGCTGACGCCGGTGTCGGGGTTCTGCCAGAGGTCCACCACCTGTGAGCGCAGGTTCTCCGCGGTCAGCGCGTCGAGCGCCCCGAAGGGCTCGTCCATGAAGAGGATCTCGGGCTCGACCGCGAGCGCGCGGGCAAAGCCGACCCGCTGCTTCATCCCGCCTGAGAGCTCGCGCGGATACGCCTGCTCGAAGCCGTCGAGCCCGACCGCCTCGATCGCGTGCTTGACCGCGGCCTCGTGGTCGGTGCCCTGCCGGCCCCGCGCGGCGAGCCCCATCGCCACGTTCTGCTCCACCGTGAGCCACGGCAGGAGCGCGAACGACTGGAACACCATCGCCGCCGAGGCGAGCACGCCTTCCACCGCCTGGCCGCGATAGAGCACCTGGCCCGCCGTCGGGCGGGTGAGCCCGGCCAGGAGCCGGAGGAGCGTGCTCTTGCCGCACCCCGACGGGCCCACGAGCGCCACGACCTCGCGCTCCCTGATGGTGAGCGAAATGTCGCGCAGCGCCTCGAACTCGGCCTGTTTGGGGAGCCGGAAGCGCTGGATGACGCCCCGCGCCTCGAGCACGATGCCGCTCGGCATGGTCGCGTCGGTCATTGGGTCACCCCGAACTGGGTCTGCGCCAGCGTGGCGAGCGGGCGCCACACCAGCCGGTTCCATCCCACCACGATGACGCTCATCGCCGCGATGCCGCCCGCCAGCAGGGGAAAGTCGGCGTGCACCGTGGCGAGGGAGATCAGGCTCCCGAGCCCGTTGGCGATGTGCGTCGTCCCTCCCGCCTGGACGTACTCCGCCACGATCGACCCGTTCCACGCCCCACCCGCCGCGGTGACCCACCCGGTCACGAGCGCCGGAAAGGCGGCGGGCAGGTAGAGCTGGCGCCAGCGCGGCCACCCGGTCATCCGGAACACCTCGGCCGCGTCCGCGAGCTGCGGCGGCAGCGCCGCGACGGCCGAGATCACGTTGAAGAGGATATACCACTGCGCCGAGAGCACCATCAGCGTCACGGCACCGATCCCCATCCCGGCTCCCACGCTGAGGAGTCCGAGGATGACCAGCGGGAAGAGCATCGGCGCGGGGAACGAGGCCACGATCTGGATGACCGGCTGCAGCACCCGCGAGATCCGGGGAGACCGGCCGATGAGCACCCCCACCGGGAGCGCCCACGCAGTGGAGAGCGCCACCGCCGCGAGCACCCGGAGGAAGGTGTACGCCGCCGACCGGGCCACCAGGAGCCACGCCGCCGCGTCGAGCCGGAAGAGGAGCCGGGCCAGCTGCAGCACGCCGAATCCGGCGCCGGCGGCCAGAAGCACGCCGAGCACGGTGGCGGTCACCCGGATCACGCCGTCGCGGCCGGGCCGGGGGCCCGGAAAGCGGCGCAGCACCCGGTCGGCCTGGCGGAGCGAATGCCGGATCGGCAGCGTCGCGACCCGCGCCGTCGCGACCGCGGTGTGCCGCACCGAGCGCGCCTGTACCCGGAGCCGCGAGCGCCGCACGAGTTCCAGGAGCCAGTTGGTGGCGGGCGCCTCGCCGCTGGAGTCATCGAGCCGGAACTTCTGGGCCCACACCACGAGCGGCCGCCAGAAGAGCCGGTCCACGGCCACGATCATCGCGACCATCGCGACGAGCGCGAGCACGATGGCCCGGCGGTCGCCGGCGTCGATCGCGGCGCTCATGTAGGCCCCGATCCCAGGGAGGCGGAAGTCGCGCCCACCCAGCTGGAAAGCCTCGTTGACCATCAGGAAGAACCAGCCGGCGGCCATCGAGAGCATGCCATTCCACACCAGGGCGGGGGTCGCCGAT
>DATIEF010000112.1:0-2337 GCA_035455865.1 Gemmatimonadales bacterium
CGCCACCGAATGGCTCGGCCGGAAGGGGTCGTCGCTCAGCCCGACCACGGCGATCCGCCGGCTGCTCCGGAGGATGGCGGCGACGTCGGGAGAGACGCTCATCCCTCGGCTCCGTGCACAGCGGGATGGGCGCTCGCGGCCCGGCCGATGAGCCGCATCCCGCTCCGCCGCGCGATCTCCACCGCGAGCGTCGACGGCACCGACGGCGTCGCGATCCACGCCAGCTCCGCCCGCGCCCCCTTGAACGCGAGCTCGGCCGAGATCCGTCCCGTCACCAGGAGCCCGAGCCCCGCCACCGGCCGGCGCTGCAGCAGCGCCGCCCCCAGCACCTTGTCGACGGCATTGTGCCGGCCGATGTCCTCCGCGTGCCAGAGGAGCGCCGCCTCGTCGGTGAGCGCCGCGGCGTGGATGCCGCCGGTGTCCTGGTAGCGCGCCCCCTTCGCGAACAGTTCCTTGAGCAGGGCCCGGAGCCGCTCCCCTTCGGGCGCGGGCCCCCGCGCGGGGCGCGGCGTCAGCGTCGCGGGGTCGGCCAGGTACGTGGCCACCGCGCCGCACCCCGAGGCGAGCACGGGGCGCCGCCCTTCCGCCTGCACGGCCGCCGCCCGCGCCGCGCCGATCTCCGCCCAGAACCCGAGGTCGGTGGCGCAGGGGCGCAGATGGACGTCGTCGACGGACGCGATGTACCCCTCCCCGAAGAGCCAGCCGATGGCGAGCTCTTCGAGGAGTTCGGGCGTGCACATCCAGGTCACCGCCGGCCGTCCGTTCACGTCCAGCCAGACGGGGACCTCCTCGACGGCGGCATCGGCCGCGAGGCGCCCCCGCCGGCCCCCCGCCCCCTCGGTCCGAAGGAGTACCCGATCCCGAACCGGAGTCCGGGGGTGTGGGTCCAGTCGTTCAGGCCCGTCACGTTGGCCACCGGCGCCGTGGTCGGCTGCCCCGACTGGCTCGGCTGCTTCGCCGGCTCGAGGGTCCAGGTGCTCGGATACTTCATCTTCCAATAGAGGAGCTGGCCCTCGGCCCGGACATGGAGCCGCTCACCGAGGTAATAGCGCACGCCCAGCGACGGGGAGAAGAGGAGCTTGGTGCCGAAGACGAGGCCGGAGGTGTCGCTCGCGACCGAACTGCCGATCGCCGCACCGATCGAGACCGAGGCGAAGGGAGCGACCCCGCGCCAGCTCTTGGCCCCGCTGAGATTCAACTGCATGCCCATCTCGGGGGCCCAGACGTTCTGGTCCACCGGGCCGGTATAGCGGTGCACGAGGCTGTCGTCGCGGTTGAGGATCTCGCGCTGGAGCCCGAGCCGCGAGACCCCCACGAAACCCTGCAGCAGGCGCGAGAAGCGGACGTCGTACCGGACGCCGATGCTGGCGCCGCTGTTCGGGCTCACGCGCAGCGGCCCGCCACTGCCGTAGACCCGCCCGTAGGTCACCGTCCACCCGTTGCCGTGCAGGATGTCGCGGTACGGGGAGTGGGCAGGGTCGTAGCCCACCTGGGCGGCGAGCCGATGGGGCGCCGAGGCGGCCACGACGAGGGCGAAGAAGGCGGGAAGGCGGGAAAGCTTCATTGAGGGAGTCTCAGGTCGCGGCCGGTCATCTCCACCGGCGGCTCCAGGCCCATGAGGCCCAGGATGGTGGGGCCGACGTCGCAGAGGGCGCCGCCGGCACGGAGGGTCGGGCTCCCGTCGCCCACGAAGACGAACGGGACGGGATTGGTGGTGTGCGCGGTGTGGGGGCCGCCGGTCTCCGGGTCGATCATCTGCTCGCAGTTGCCATGGTCGGCGGTGATGAGCAGGGTGGCCCCCGCCTTCTCCGCGCTGGCCAGGACCCGCGCCAGGGAACGGTCCACCGTCTCCACCGCCTTCAGGATGGCCGGGACGACCCCCGTGTGCCCCACCATGTCGGCGTTGGCGTAGTTGCACAGGATGAAGTCGTGGTCGCGCCGCTCGATCGCGCCGCAGAGCACGTCGGTGATCCCGGCGGCGCTCATCTCGGGGGCCAGGTCGTACGTCGCCACCTTCTGCGAGGGCACGAGCTGACGGTCCTCACCCTTGAACGGGGTCTCGACGCCGCCGTTGAAGAAGTACGACACGTGCGGGTACTTCTCGGTCTCGGCGGTGCGGAGCTGGGTGCGCCCCGCCTGGCTCAGCCACTCCCCCACGATGTTCGCCATCGAGAAGGGGGGGAAGGCGGCCGGCAGGAGCAGGGTCGCGTCGTACTGCGTCATCGTCGCCGCGGCCAGCGCGGGCCGGCCGGTGACGTCGAAGCCGCTGAACCCCGGCGTCGAGAGCGCGTGGCAGATCTGGCGCATCCGGTCGGCGCGGTAGTTGAAGAAGAAGAC
>DATIEF010000113.1:0-5854 GCA_035455865.1 Gemmatimonadales bacterium
GGGGGGGCGGGGTATTAGTTGGACGACGTGAGCGGTGAACGGTGAACGGGGCCAGTTCCGCGGTCCCGTTCACCGTTAACGCGCATGTGCCTCGACTACGACCGCCCGTTCACTGGTCACCGCTGACCGTTCACCGCCTGAACTCCCCCGTCAGCGTCATCCGCACGAGCGCGCCGGGGTAGATCGTGACGTCGCGGTCGCCGGTCTGGTCGGCCACGGCGGCCCCGCCCGCGGCGCCCGCCACACCCCCGACGATGGTGCCGGTCTTGTTGCCGCCGATGACCCGGCCGAGCACCGCGCCCACCGCGGCGCCGACGCCGACCTTGGCCGCGGTCCCGGCGGTGATCCCCCGCCCCACGAACTCGTACGCGACGGTGTCCACCGTGCCGGAGACGGGGTAGCTCTTCCCGCCGATCTCGACGCTCACCGGCGTCAGGTGGAGTTCGCTGTCGCGGGCGCTCCGGCTCGACTGGGACTTGAGCTGGTCGATGTGCACCGTCACCGGCGAACCCGCGGGAATGACGGTCCGCCCACTCCGGTCCTTCACGTCATTGGACACCAGCACCACCATCGATTCGCCGGGCTTGTTGTGGCGGCTGGTGATCGTGTCGCGCGCCGTGGCGGCGAAGGTGGTGCCGCGGGCCAGGACCGGCGCGCTCGGTGCGGGCTTGGCAGCGGCGGGCGCCGGCCGGGCCGGCGCTGCCGCGGCGCCCCCTCCGGCCGGCCGGTCGGCCAGCTTGGACCCGGTGTCGGTCGGCGCCAGCTGGAGGTCGCGCGACAGGGTATCACCCTGCCCCTGGCCGCCCTTTGCTCCCCTGCCGCACGCAGCCAGCGCACCCGCCAGCGCCAGCGTGCCGATGATCGACTTGCGCATACGTCCTCCGTGGATCGGTGATGACTTGTCCCGGCCCAGCGACCGGGACAGCTTTGAGCCGACGATGCGAGAACTCAAGACGCTGGTCCCCTATTTCCGCCCCTACCGCCGCATCTACGCCACGGGGCTCGCGTTGGTGATCGTCTCCAACGCCTTCAGCACCCTGGTGCCGCGCTTCGTCCAGCACGGCATCGACGCCATCGCCCACCAGCAGGAGTTCGCGCTGGTGCTCCGGGCGGTCGAACTCCTGCTGGGCGCCGCGCTCCTCAGCGGGATCGCCCGCTTCGGGATGCGGCAGTACCTCAACAGCGTGAGCCGGCGGGTCGAGTACGACCTCCGCAACGACCTCTTTGCCCACCTCGAGCGCCAGCCCGCCGCGTTCTACGACCGGCACCCGACCGGCGACCTGATGGCCCGCGCCACCAACGACCTCCTCAACATCCGGATGGTCGCGGGGCCGGCCTTAATGTACCTCGTCGATACGCTCGCGCGCACGCTCCTCGTCCTCCCGGCGATGCTGCAGATCAGTGCGCCGCTCACCGGCTACGCCCTGCTGCCGCTCCTGGGCCTCCCGTTCGGGATGATCGTGTTCGGCCGCGCCATCCACGCCCGGACCGAGGCGATCCAGGAGCACTTCGCCACGATCACCAGCCACGTGATGGAGAACCTCAGCGGCGTCCGGATCGTGCGGGCGTACCGACAGGAGGGGGCGGAGACCGACGCCTTTGGCCGGCTCAGCGAGGAGTACGTCCGGCGGAACCTGGCCCTGGTGCGGGCCTACGGCGCCTTCCAGCCGATGCTGATGAGCCTGGGCGCCCTCGGCTCGGTGGTGGTGCTCCTGGTCGGCGGCCGCCTGGTCATCGCCCATGCGATGTCGCTCGGCGCCTTCGTGGCCTTCGGCGTCTACCTCACGATGCTGGTCTGGCCGATGATCGCCCTGGGCTGGGTGGTCAACCTGGTCCAGCGCGGCGCCGCGTCGATGGGCCGCGTCAACGCCATCCTCCACGAGGCGCCGACGATCACCTCGCCCGCCGAGCCGGCCGCCCTGCCCCCCGCCGCCGGCGCCCGCGCGCTCACCTTCGAGAACGTCTGGTTCCGCTACCCCGGCGCCGAGGACCGCGGCTGGGTGCTGGAGGACGTGTCGTTCACGCTGGCCGCCGGCGAATCGCTCGGCGTGGTCGGCGCCACCGGGGCCGGCAAGTCGACGCTGGTCGACCTCGTGGCCCGCACCTACGACCCCGACCGCGGCCGGATCCTGGTGGACGGCGTCGACATCCGGACGCTCTCCCTCGACGACCTCCGGCGCACCGTGAGCCACGTCCCCCAGGAGACGTTCCTCTTCAGTGAGTCGGTCCGCGAGAACGTCCTCTTCGGGATGCCCGATGACGGGCGGCTGGAGCGCGCGAGCGAGGCGGCCCAGCTCACCGAAGCGCTCCCCTCCCTCCCCGACGGATACGACACCCTCCTCGGCGAGCGCGGAGTCAACCTCTCCGGCGGCCAGAAGCAGCGCACCGCCATCGCCCGGGCGCTCGCCAAGGACGCGCCGATCTTCCTCCTTGACGATGCGCTCTCGGCGGTCGATGCGAGCACCGAGGCGCGGATCCTCCAGGCGCTCCGATCGGCGCTCGTCGGCAAGACGACCGTGATCGTCTCCCACCGGCTGGCCGCCGTGCGCGATGCCACCCGCATCATCGTCCTTGACCAGGGCCGTATCGTGGAGACCGGCCGCCACCCCGACCTGATGCGCCGGGAAGGGCGCTACTGGGAGCTGGTGCGGCGGCAGGAGCTGGAGGTGGAGCTGGAAGAGGAAGCGAAAAGTGAGAAGTGAGAAGTGAAAAGGGAGACGTGAGAGGTAAGACGTGAGAGGTGAGACGTGAGAGGTAAGAGGTAAGAGGTAAGAGGTGAGAGGTAAGACGGGAGAGAGGTATGAGGCGAGCGCCACGGAACGCTGAGCTCCGACACCACTCCACCCCTAAGCCCTAAGCGCAAAGCACCAACCCCTAGGCCCTAAGCCCTAAGTCCAAAGCCCTAAGCGCTAAGCTCTAAGCGCTAAGCGCCACGCCCTTCCACTGGAGGACACATGACCGCAGCACGCGTGCCCGCCCGCCGCGGGATCGACGCCCGGATGACCACGACGGCAATGGGATTCGACGGCTACTTCGTGGGAGAGCAGTTCGGGGTGGTCCGCGGGGTGAGCGTCCGGTCGCGCTCGATCGTGGGGAACTTCGCCGCCAAGATGCAGCAGATCTTCGGCGGCGACATCACCATCCTGACCCGCCTCTGCGAAGGTGCCCGGCAGGACGCCTTCGAGATCATGCTGGCCCACGCGGAGCGGCTGGGCGCCAATGCGGTCCTGGGCGTGCGCTACGATGCCACGGAGATCATGATGGGGGTCACCGAGGTGCTGTGCTATGGCACCGCCGTCGCGGTGGAGCAGCTTCCCGAAGAGACGGCCTGAGCCGGGTCAGAGCCAGCGCTGGAGGAAGGAGGGCGTGAGCGCCTGGAGCCACCCGCTCATCCGGGTGAACTCCCCGGACACGAGCAGGATCCCGGCGAGGATCAGGAGCGCCCCCGACACCCGCTGCACCCAGGGCAGCCAGCGCCGGAACCGCTGGAACCACTCCAGGAACCCCTCCAGCGCCCACGCCGCCAGGAGGAACGGCACCGCGAGGCCCGCCGAATAGGCGCCGAGCAGCAGGAGGCCGCGGCTCAGCGAATCCTGCACGCTCGCGAGGCTCAGGATGCCGCCCAGC
This sequence comes from Gemmatimonadales bacterium, assembly GCA_035455865.1. Taxonomy (GTDB): domain Bacteria; phylum Gemmatimonadota; class Gemmatimonadetes; order Gemmatimonadales; family GWC2-71-9; genus CAMLHU01. The sequence continues at coordinate 3,628 of DATIEF010000113.1, forward strand.
ACCGGCCCGATGCACGGCGTCCACCCCGCCCCGAATGCCATCCCCACCAGGAAGGACCCCAGGAATCCGAGCGGCTTCCGGTCGAGGTGCACCCGGGTGTCGAGATGGAGGAGCGGGATGTTGAACACCCCGAGGGTGATGACGCCGAACAGGATGATGAGGGCGCCGCCCCCGCGCTCGATCCATTCGTGGTGGAGCTTGAGCCCGCGGCCGAGCGCGCTCGCCCCGGCGCCGAGGAGCAGGAAGATGAGCGAGAAGCCGAGGACGAAGACGATCGCGTGGAGGAGGGCGTAGCGGCGGCGGTCGTGCATCTCCCCGGCCGTCATCCCGGTGAGGAAGCCGAGGTAGCTCGGCACCAGCGGGAGGACGCAGGGGGAGAGGAACGACAGGAGCCCCGCGACCAGGGCCACTGCGATGCTCAAGGCGGGCGCGTTGATCATCGGCGCGCCGCCTCGGCCCGGCGGCCGACGCAGTCCCTGCAGACGCCGTGCAGCGCGACGTCGTGGCGCTCAAGGCGGAATCCTGCCTCGTCGGCCACGAGCGGGAGCATCCGCTCCAGCCGCTCGGTGGAGAACTCGGTCACCGCGCCGCACCGCTCGCAGACGAAGTGGCCATGGTCGGCGGCGCCGGCGGCGGGCTCGAACCGGCGCACCCCCTCGCCGAAGTCGCGCGCGCGGACAAGGCCGCTCTCGATGAGGAGATCGATGGTGCGATAGAGGGTGGCGGTGCCGACCGGCGCGCCGCCCGCCTTGAGGGCGCGCGCCAGCCCGTCGGCGGAGGGGTGGCCATCGGCGGCGAAGATGGCCCGCGCCACCGATTCGCGGGGCCGCGTCACCGGGAGGCGGTGGTCGCGGAGCCAGCGCCGGAAGCGCTCGAGCTGCGCCTCGGCCTCACTGCTCGGGAGCCGCATCGGCCTCGGCGGGGAGCGGAACGGAGAGGTCGGGGAACCACTCGCCCACCGGCACCGGCGCCGGGGCGCCTTCGTCCACCCGCTTCTCGACGTCGGCCAGGAGCCGGTCGAGGGCGTCGAGCGGCCCGCTCCCCACTTCCTCGACCACGGCCTGGAACTGGCCGCGCTGCTTCCCCTTGATCGTCGCCACGTAGCGGCCGGTGTAGATGCGGCGGCGCTCGCCGTCCACCCGCGACACGATGGCGGTGCCGGCCTCCAGCGGCCCGTTCTTGAGGGGCTGGAAGGTCCAGATGCCGTCGATCTCGGCCACCGGGACCGCCTTCGCGACCTCGTCTGCCAGCCGGTGCCAGCGGGCGTCGGGGCCGCCGCCGGGGGTCAGCCCCGCGTACGTTCCCATTTTTCCACGTAGCTCCGGAGGACGTGCATGAAGTCCTGCGCGTTGGTGACGACGCCGTAGGCCTGGTGCGTGCCCCGGTCCTTGAGCTTGTTGACCACGAACTCCGTCTGGTCGACGCAGAAGGTCATCAGCGGGGTCGGCACGCCGTTCCGCAGGTGGAAGGCGGGGAGCATGTTGCCCACCGCGATGGCGTGGAGCGCCGTCGCCACGAGCACCGCGCCGGTGGCACGGCTCGTATGCTCCCGCATCGCGTCCTGGGCCGCGAGCGTGTCGCTGTATACCCCCGGGAGCGGACCGTCGTCCCGGATCGAGCCGGCCAGGACGTACGGGACCTTCCGGGTGACCAGCGCGTGCATGATGCCGCTCGTCACGATCCCCTGCTCCACCGCCCGCTCGATGCTCCCGGCCGCCCGGATCCGGTTGATGGCCCGCATATGGAGCCCGTGGCCCCCCTCGGTGGCCTCGCCGGTGTTGCTCATGCCGAGCGTGGTCCCGTAGATGGCCGCCTCCATGTCGTGCACGGCGACGGCGTTCCCCGCCATCACCGCCTGCACGTAACCGTTCCGGATGAACCACTCGAAGTCGGCCCGGGCCCGCGAATGCACCAGCGCCGGCCCCGCCACCCAGACGAGGTACCCGCCACCCCGCGCCTCCTCACCGATCCGGGACGCCAGCTCTTCATAGTTGACCGGGCGTTCCCGGCTCACCTCGGTCGACATGAAGCGGAACTCGTTCGCTCCATGCGCGCCGGCCAGAAACCCGTCGGTGTGGACGAAGATCCCTTCGCTCCCGTCCTCGGCCATCCCCATGGCCACCTGGTCTCCGCGCTTGAGGCGGCGGGGCTCGGTGGTCTCGATGGAATCTCCGCGGCGGACGATCACGCAGTCCATCCGCGGCCGGCTCGGCGCCAACCACTTTCC
>DATIEF010000114.1:0-4991 GCA_035455865.1 Gemmatimonadales bacterium
CCCTGTACCCGGTCGAAGCGGACGAGGTCGCTCACCCGTGGCGCGTGGAGGCGGGCCGACTCGAGCCGGTCGAGCGCCGCCTGCGGCGCCTCGTTGGCCAGGGCGCGCCGCACGTCGGCCAGGGCGTCGCCGGGGAGCGGGAGCGCCTGGGCCTGCAGTCGCTCATCGAGCGTGGCGCCCCAGGGGCGGGCCGAGTCGCCGGGCGTGCGGAGTCCGCCGATCGAGGGCCCGGCGATGACCGGCAGGGGGATCGGCGGCGGCGCCAGGTCGTATTCGCCGATCTCCCAGCGGCCGCGGATGATGCCGCGCGCCGGGAAGTCGAGCCACCGGGTCTGGCGCCGGAGTTCGATCTCCTGGCGATACGGGAGCCACGCCCGCTGGTCCACGAAGGCGCTCTCGAGCGAGACGGTGATGTCCTCGAGCTCGGGGTCGACGTACGCCGCGCGGGTAAAGCCGAACCGGAACCGCACCACCTCGGCGCTCGCGCGGTCGATGTAGAACGAGCCCACCACCGCGCCGGTCCGGAGGTCGCGCGGGCGGACGTCGAGCCGGTCGAGCACGAGCGTCGTGGCGCCGGAGGTGACCCGGACCGAGTCGGTCAGCGCAAAGGAGTAGAGGTCGAGGCCGGCGGGGGAGAGCGGGTGCGGCACATCGCGCACCTCGTCGCCGTCGCCGATGCGGATGCGATCGCCGAAACCGTCGGTCACGATGCCGAGGTGGTCACGGTGGTATTCGATGTCGGTGGGGAGCCAGCTCCGACTGCGCCAGCCGCGGATGACCTGCTTGCTGGGGCCGGGGGCGTTCCGGTACACTTCGACGTCGAGCTCGTCGGCGCGCACCAGGCGGGGCGGACCCGTCAGCCCGTCGCCGACCTGGGCCAGGAAGAACACGAAGCCGTGCGCCCGGGCACGCCAGGAGGGCTCGGTCGCGGCGCCGCCGTCCCGGCGCAGCGCGGCCCGCTCGGCCAGCATCCTGGCCTCCGGCGCGTCCCAGCCCTGCGCCTGGAGCGCACCGCCCAGGACGAGCGGCACCACTGACCACCACCAGCGGACCCGGTGAATCATCACGTGACGTTAGCCCGACGGGCCGCACTTGCAAGCGTGGCGGTGGCCGCGGCCGCCTGCCGCGGCCGGCCCCGGGTGGCGCCGGACCCGAACGCGATCCCCACCCCGGTCACGACCCAGACGCTCCGGTACGACCAGGCCTTCGTGCTCGAGGACGATGGCGGCGACCCCGCGGACACCACGCTCACCATCATCCCGGGCCAGCCCCGCACCATCGTGATCCGGCACCCCGACCCCGACAACACCGTCTTCGCCACCCTCGAGATCCCCGCCGGCGGCCTGGACAATGGGGGCGCGCCCGTGGCGCTGACGCTCGCCACCCGGCCGGGCATCTACGGCCTCGACGTGCGCACCGCCGCGTCGTTCGGTCCCGGCGTGGTGCTCACGTTCAAGTATGCGGTCCACTTCGCCGCGCCGGCCGCGGCCATCGCCCGGTACGGCTCCCGCTCGGCGTTCGAGCGCCGGCTGGTCATCGCCCGGCGCGACGCCAACGGCACGCTGGCGCTCCTGGCCTCCGGGCGCCCGGCCAGCGACAACCTGAGCGCCCTCCTCAACACCCCGGGCACCTACGTCGTGGCGGCGCCCAGGTGAGCGAGCGCTGGGAGGAGTTCCGGTCGCGCGCGCAGCACGGCGGGATGGTGCCGCTCACCCGCGAGGTGGTCCTCGACGGCGACACCGCCGTGGCCGCCTTCCAGAAGGTCCATCGCGGGCCGTGGGGCTTCCTGCTCGAGTCGCTCGAGGGCGGCGAGAAGTGGGCCCGCTACTCCTTCCTCGGCACCGAGCCGCGGGAGGTCTACCGCTATCGGGGACGCTCGGTCGAGCGCTGGACCCGCGAACGGGGGTGGAAGCCCTCCGCCATCGACGTGGCGCCGCTCGAGCACCTGGCCGAGACCCTCCGGCGTTATCCGGCGGTCGAGGTGCCGGGCCTGCCGCGGTTCACCGGTGGTGCGGTGGGATTCATCGGGTATGACGTGGTCCGCACCATCGAGGACCTCCCCGACGCGCCGGCGGACGACCGCGACCTCCCCGATGCGATCCTGATGGTGGCCGACACGCTGGTCATCGTCGACAACGTCTTCCACCGGGCCATCGTCGTCGCAAGCGTGGCGACTCCCGCCGGCGCGACCGACGAGGTGCTGCGACCGCTCTTCGACCAGGCGGAGGCGCGGTTGTCGGAGTGGCTCGAGCGGCTGGCGGCGCCCGGCGCGCTCCGGCCCCTCGACCTCTCGCCGCCCCAGACGGCGCCGATGGCCATCTCGGCCTTTCCCGACGCCGCCTTCAAGGCCGGCGTGGAGCGGATCCGCGAGTACATCCGCGCAGGCGACGTGTTCCAGGCCGTGCTCTCCCGCCGGCTCGACCTCCCCGCCCCCGATCCGTTCCTCGCCTATCGGTACCTCCGCGCGCTCAACCCGGCGCCGTACCTCTTCTACCTGCAGTGCGACGACCTGCACCTGGTGGGGAGCTCACCCGAAGTGCTGGTACGGGTCGAGGGAGACGAGGTGACCGTCCGCCCGATCGCGGGGACCCGTCCGCGCGGCGCCACACCGGCCGAGGATGCGGGGCACGAGGAGGCGCTCCTGGCCGACCCGAAGGAAGTGGCGGAGCACCTGATGCTTCTCGACCTCGGCCGCAACGACGTGGGGCGGGTGGCGGCGTACGGCAGCGTGAGGGTCACCGCGCAGTTGGTGATCGAGCGGTATTCCCACGTGATGCACATCGTGAGCGAGGTGCGGGGGCGGCTCCGCGCCGGGATCGACGCGCTGGCCGCGCTGGCGGCGGCGTTCCCGGCCGGGACCGTGAGCGGCGCCCCCAAGGTCCGCGCGATGGAGATCATCGACGAACTGGAACCCACCCGCCGCGGCCCCTACGCCGGCGCGGTGGGGTACGTGGGCTGGGGGGGGAAGAGCCTCGACACCGCCATCGCCATCCGCACCTGCGTCATCCGGGGCGGCCGGGCGTGGGTGCAGGCGGGGGCCGGCATCGTGGCCGACTCCGACCCCGCCCTGGAGCTCGCCGAGACCGAGGCCAAGGCCCGCGGGGTGCTCGCCGCCCTCGCGCTCGCGGCCCGGGACCGCCATTAGCGCGCCCCGCCGGCCGCCGGTATATTTCGCCCTCCGATGACCACCTTCCGCCTCGTCGCCGTCACGTCCGACCAGAGCTTCGATTGCCCCCCCGGCCGCGTCTTCGTGCTCGGCCGCGCCACGGGCAACGACTTTGCCGTCCCCGACCCGACCATCTCGCGGCGCCACGCCGAGATCGAGGCCACGCCGACCGGCCTCCACATCAAGGACCTCGGCAGCTCCAACGGCACCTTCGTCAACGGCGCCAAGATCACCGAGCAGCTGGCCACCACCAAGGACACGGTGACCTTCGGCAAGGTGACCTTCGCGGTGCAGTCGGTGTCGGCGGTCGCGTCGGCGGCCGGGCCGGTGCTCTCGCCGATGCCGGGCGGCACCATCGTCCGCCCGATCGCAAGCCTGAGCGGGAGCGGCGCCGCGCTCGCCAACCCCGACGGCTCGCCGTCGAAGGTCGGCCTCCTCCGGGTCCAGGGCACCAACACCCAGGAGCGCCAGGCCAAGAAGCTCTCGCTCCTCCTCGACATCGCCCAGAAGCTCTCCGGCCAGCTCGACCTCGACCGGGTGCTCGGCACCGTGGCCGACATGACCTTCGAGGTGATGGCGGTGGACCGGGTGTCGATCCTGCTCCGCAACGAGGTGACCGGCGAGCTCAACTCGCGGGTGGCGCGGAGCCGCCTCGGCGATGCCTCGAGCCACGCCGTGCCGCGTTCGATCGCCAACAAGGCGGTGGAGGAAAAGGTCGCCATCCTGACCGACAACGCGGCCGCCGATGCCCGGTTCAAGGGCCAGTCGATCGTGCTCCAGAGCGTCCGGAGCGCCATGTGCAGCCCGCTCATCGACACCAAGGACGAGGCGATCGGGCTCCTCTACGTCGACAACATGACCGCCACCAACTCGTTCAGCGACGAGGACCTGCAGTTCCTGGTGGCGTTCAGCAACCTGGCGTCGATCGCGGTGCGCAACGTGCGGTTCGCCGAGCAGATCCAGCGCGAGGCGATGGTCCGGTCGAACTTCGAGCGGTATTTCGCCCCCAACGTCGCCGCCGAGATCGCGATGCAGGCCGACGCGGTCAAGCTGGGGGGCGAAAAGCGCCCGGTGACGGTCATGTTCACCGACATCCGCGGCTTCACCTCGATGTCGGAGGCGATGAACCCCGACGCCATCGCCCAGCTCCTCTCGGACTACTTCACCGAGATGGTCGACATCATCTTCGAGTTCGGCGGCACGCTCGACAAGTTCATCGGCGATGCGATCATGGCCCTCTGGGGCGCGCCGATCGCCCACCCGGACGACCCCGACCGCGCCGTCCAGGCCGCCATCGCGATGCAGCATGCGATGGCCGAGCTCAACGAGCGCCTCAAGAAGGAGGGACGCCCGCGGATCGGCGTCGGGATCGGGATCAACCACGGCGAGGTCTTCGCGGGGAACATCGGGAGCCACCGCCGGCTCGAGTACACCGTCATCGGCGACGCGGTCAACACCGCGAGCCGGCTCTGCTCCAAGGCGGCCGGGGGCGAGATCCTGATCAGCCAGCCGTTCTTCGACGCCCTCTCGGAAAAGCCCCCCGTCGACCAGCTCGAGCCGCTCGCCCTCAAGGGGAAGACGCAGGCGGTGCCGGTGCTGAGAGTCAAAGCGTAGGAAAGCGGGGGAAAGCGTAGGAAAGCGTTGCAAAGCGTTGGAAAGCGTTGGAAAGTAGAAGGCGGGCAGGAAGGCGAGAAAGAATAAAGGGGCTTCCTCTTTCACAGGGAGCCCCTCGTTCGCGCATTCTCGCTTTCACGCCCACATTCTACCTTCCCCCGCTTTCCTACGCTTTCCTACGCTTTCCTACGCTTTCCTACGCTTTCCTACG
>DATIEF010000115.1:0-2772 GCA_035455865.1 Gemmatimonadales bacterium
GCGAGGCGGGCCGGGCCGCGGTCGACCGCCGGGCGCTGGCGTTCGCCGACCGGTTCGAGCTGGAGTTCGTCGGTCAGGGTGGGGCGCGGCGCCCGATCGCCGATACGCTCGCGGTGGGCTGGCGGCTCCTTGCCACCCTCCCGCGCGAGGACCTGCACCGGATCACCGATGCCACCTGGGCCAGCCACGTGCCGTCGGGGGCACCCCGGTGAGCGCCCGATCCGTGCCGGCCACCCGGCTCGAGCTGCTGCGCTCCCGGGTTCGCCTGGCGCGGCTCGACCGTGGAGCGGAACTCCTGCGTCGGAAGCGCGAGGCGCTGGTGGCGGAGCTCTTTCGCTTGGCCCGCCCCGCGAGCGACGCCCGGGTCCGGATCGAGCATGCCGCCCGGGAGGCTTATCAGGCGCTCGTCCCGGCGCTGTCGGACCACGGTGCCGCCGGCCTTCGGGTGCTTGGCTGGCCGGAGCGGGACTACCCGGTGGAACTGGCGCCCGGGATGGTCTGGGGCGTGCCGGCCTCCCGCATCGTGTCGCGGCCGCCGGTGCCACGCACCCTCGGTGCCCGTGGCACCGCGCCCGCCGCCATCGGCGGGAGCGCGATCCGGGCGGCCGAGCGATTCGAGCACCTGACCGAGGAGCTCCTCGACGCTGCGCCGCGAGAAATGCTCCTGCGCCGCATCGGTGAGGCGCTGGCGCGTACGTCCAGGCAGGTCAACACCCTGGAGCGACGGCTGGCGCCTCGCCTGGCCCGCGACATCGCCCGGGTGCGCCAGGTGTTGGACGAGCGGGAGCGGGAGGAACGGGTGCGGCTGGACGGGCTCCTGCGCCGCCGGCGCGCCGGCTCCGGCCCGCACGCCCGACCGTGAGTGGTCCTTCCTCGACCCTTCATCGCCTGCTCACACTGCCATCGTACGTTCGGACATCCACTGTGGCCTGTCCGCCACACCTTGCTCGTGATCTGATGCACCACCTCCCGGGGGCTGCATGGCAGCGGACCCGTCCGCCGACGGCCTGGCGACGCGGCGGCGATTCCTCAAGTGGGCGACGGCCATCAGCTCGCTGGCGGCCGCAGCGCTCGCCGGGGTGCCGGTGGTACGGGCGTTCGTGTCCCCGGCGTTCCGCAAGCCTGCCGCCAAGCGTTGGGTCAAGCTCGGCGAGGCGGACCTCTTCGACGTGGGCACGCCCACCAGGGTGGATTTTGCCGAGACGATCGAGGATGCGTGGGTGGAGCAGCGGGCGCTCCGCAGCGTCTGGGTGTACAGCGACGATGGCGAGGCGTTCACGGTCTACAATGGCCGGTGCACCCATCTCGGGTGCGCGTATCGCTTCGACAAGGCCGCCGATCCGCAGTACCACTCCCAGGCCGACGTCTTCCACTGCCCCTGCCACCACGGCGTGTTCGACCTGAAGACCGGAGCCGTGCTGGCGGGCCCGCCGCCGCGGCCGCTGGACACGCTCGAGACCAAGATCGAGGACGGGATGCTGTACGCCGCCTACGAGGACTTCCGCGTGGGCATCGCGGAGCGGGTCGTCACGTGAGGGCCGTCCTCCGCTGGATCGACGAGCGCATCGACCTGGCGGGCCTGAAGCGCGCGCTGCTCGACCGCGAGGTCCCCGCGCGGCTCACCTGGTGGCACACCCTCGGCAGCGCCACGCTCACGGTGTTCCTGCTGCAGCTGGTGACCGGTATCGTCCTCGCCGCGTACTACTCGCCCTCGCCCGACCACGCCTACGACAGCCTGCAGTTCATCGGGCGCCAGGTCACGAGCGGCGCCCTCCTGCACGGCATGCACCACTGGGGCGCCAGCGTCATGGTGGTGCTCCTCCTGGCCCACATGATCCGGGTGTTCTCGGTCGGGGCGTACAAGTACCCGCGCGAGATCAACTGGCTGGTCGGGGTCGGCCTCTTTTTCGTGGTGATGGCCTTCAGCTTCACCGGGTACCTCCTGCCCTGGGACCAGAAGGCGTACTGGGCCACCGCGGTCGGCACCAACATCGCCGGCACCACGCCGGGCATCGGCGGCTTCCTGGTGAGCCTCCTGCGCGGCGGCGGTGAGCTCGGGAGCGCCACGCTGACCCGCTTCTACTCCTTTCACGTCCTCTGGCTGCCGCTATTCCTCGGCGGGATGCTGCTCGTGCACCTGGCCATCCTGGTGCGGCAGGGGATCGCCCCCCGGCCGGCGGCGCTGGAGGCGGGGGCGCCTCGGCGGACCGATGCGGCGGACTATCCCGGCTACTACAAGGCGGCGTACGCCGACACCAAGAAGGCGGGGATGCGCTTCTGGCCCGACGTGATCGGGAAGGATGCGATGGTGGCGCTCGGCGTGGTGGCCCTGATCGTCCTCCTCGCGGCGGCGTTCGGCGCGCCGCTGGAGGCGCCTGCCGACCCGACCGACAGCGCATACGTGCCGCGGCCCGAGTGGTATTTCCTCCCGCTCTATCAGCTCCTGCGGCTGGTCCCCGGGTCGTTCGAGAGCGTGGTGGCGGTGGGCGTGCCGACCGCGCTCGTCTTCGTGCTTGTGGCGCTGCCGTTCTTCGACCGGGGGAGCACGCGGAACCTCCTGCATCGGCCGCTCGCGGCCGCGGCGCTCGCGGCGATCCTGGGCGGGTCGGGCCTCCTGCTGGGCGCGGCGCTGCGGGCGAGCGGCCCGAGGGTCCCGCCCGAGGTGGGTCGACCCCTCACCTCGGCCGAACGCGCCGGACGGGCGCTCTTCGCGTCCCAGCAGTGCAACAGCTGCCACAAGATCATGGGCAAGGGGGGGCGCGACGGGCCGGA
>DATIEF010000116.1:0-11132 GCA_035455865.1 Gemmatimonadales bacterium
ACCTTCGTGATCGCTGCCGTCAACGTCGTCTTGCCGTGATCCACGTGTCCAATCGTTCCGATGTTCACGTGTGGCTTGGAACGGTCAAATTTTTCCTTCGACATCTTTTCCTCTTCTATCTATCTATATAAGGATTCCCAATTATTGCGAAACGCTGGAGCCCGCGATGAGATTTGAACTCATGACCTCCTCCTTACCAAGGAGGCGCTCTACCCCTGAGCTACTCGGGCCCGAATCCCAAAGCGCCTAAAAAACTGGAGCGGGCGACGAGATTCGAACTCGCGACCCTCAGCTTGGAAGGCTGATGCTCTACCAACTGAGCTACACCCGCGCCAGCACTTCGTCTCCTCCGGACTCGCGACCCACGACTCACGACCCGCATGGTGGGGGTAGGATTCGAACCTACGTAGAGCGTGAGCCCGGCAGATTTACAGTCTGCTGCCATTAGCCACTCGGCCACCCCACCGACACCGGCCCTGCCCCCACGACAGATAACCCCGCCTCTACGCGGGGTCGGTGAGAGCAGCTTCCTACTCCACCGGAGCACGGTAACCTAGCCCCGGGTCAAGGGATAGTCAACGGGTGCAAGTCTTGCACTGGGGCGGGAGATCCTTCGGCACCTGCGGGCCGGAACCGAAGCTGACGGCCGGACTTGAACCGGCAACCGCCTGATTACAAATCAGGTGCTCTACCAATTGAGCTACGTCAGCGAGGCACAAGAAGTTAGCCGATGGCGGCGAGCGGGTAAACCGTCAGCGGTCTCCCGTTCACCGTTGACCCTTCACCGTTCACGCTTCTATCCCCCAATCCGCCACTTCGGACCCTGCGGCGTGTCCTCCACCTCCACACCCCTGGCCGAGAGCTCCTTCCGGATCGCGTCCGCCTGGGCAAAGTCGCGCGCCTTCCGCGCCGCCTGGCGCGCCGCCACCCGCTCCTCGATCCACTCCCCCAGCTCCGCGTCGACCGCCGCCGGCCCCGGCAGGATGTCGAGCACCCGACCCGCCAGCTCCCACGCCGCACGCACCGAGGCGCGCACCGTGGCCCGGTCATCCAGCGCCCGGTTCCCCGCCGTCACGAAGTCGAAGAGCGCCGCCACCGCCCTCGGCGCGTTGAGGTCGTCGTCGAGGGCGGCGGAGAACGCCGCGGCGAACGCCTCCGCGGCGCCGTCCAGCGGCCCGGCCGCGTCGCCGGAGGCGGCGTGCCGGAGGCGTTCGTCGAAGGCGCCGAGCCGGCGCACCCCCGTGGCGGCCGCGGCGAGCGCCTCGTCGGTGAAGTCGAAGGGCTGCCGATAGTGGGTCTGGAAGAAGAGGAGCCGTACCGCCGCCGGATCGATCGCCTGCTCCCGCAGGTCGCGCGCGGTCAGGATGTTGCCGAACCGCTTCGACATCTTGGTGCCGGACATCGTCAGGAATTCGCCGTGCAGCCAGTAGCGCGCGAACTCCGGCTTCCCGGTGTGGGCGCAGCTCTGCGCGATCTCATCCTCGTGGTGCGGGAAGATGAGGTCCACCCCGCCGGCGTGGATGTCGAGGACGTCGGTGCCCCACTTCTTCCCGATGAGGTCGAGCGCCATGGCCGAGCACTCGAGGTGCCATCCGGGACGCCCCCGACCGAAAGGCGCATCCCAGGCGGCGCCGACCGCCTCGTCCTCCGGCTTGGCCGCCTTCCAGAGCACGAAGTCGCGGGCGTCCTCCTTGGCGTACTCGTCGGCGCTCACCCGCTCGCTGGCCCCGGCCTTGAGCTCGCGGGTATCGAGCCGCGACAGCCGGCCGTAGGCCGGGAAGCGCGCGATCGCGAAGTACACCGACCCGTCCTCGCCCTTGTAGGCGACGCCCTTCCGGAGGAGGCTCTCGACGAGCGCCACCATCGGCGCGACGAACTCGGTCGCCTTGGGATAGGCGTGGGCCGGGAGGATCCGGAGGTAGTCCCGGTCCTCGAAGAAGGCGCGCGCGAACTTCTCGGTGTGCTCCCGCAGCGGCACGCCCGCGGCCCCCGCCCCCTTGATCGTCTTGTCGTCCACGTCGGTCAGGTTCATCACGTGGAAGACGTCGTATCCGCTCGCCTCGAGCCAGCGCCGGAGAAGGTCCTCGAAGAGGAAGGTCCGGAAGTTCCCGATGTGGGCGTAGTTGTAGACCGTGGGCCCGCAGGTGTACAGCGATGCCCGCCCCGGCTGGAGCGGGATGAACGGGTCGAGGGCGCGGGTGAGGGTGTTGTGGAGGCGGAGCGGCATGCGGGGAAAAGTAGTGGGTCAGCGGGTCAGTGGGTCAGCGGGTCGTCAGGTCGCCGCGTCCGCCCGCCCGTCCGCCGGATAGATGTGCCGCACGACCCGCTGCGGGAACGGGATCTCGATCCCCTCACGGTCCAGCCGCCGCTTGATGCGGCGCCGGAATTCCCGCCCGACATCCCAGTGCTGTCCGGGGCGGGTGCGCAGCATCGTCCGCACGACGACGCTGCTGTCGCCGAGTTCGATGACGCCGGAGACCTCCGGTGCGCCGTCGATCCGCGGCGCCCACGCAGGATCGGCGGCGAGCTGGCGCGCCTCATCTCCGAACACCTGCAGCGCGCGGTCCAGGTCGGCCTCGTACGCGACCCCGATCTCCACCACGGCGCGGGACCATCCGCGGGTCATGTTCGTGACCACGCCGATCTGGCCGTTGGGGATCACGTGCAGGGAGCCGTCGAGGTCCCGGAGGTGCACCACCCGGAGCGTCATCCGCTCGACCACCCCGCCCTTCCCCGCGGCCTGGATCACGTCACCCACGGCGAACTGGTTCTCCATCAGGATGAAGAAGCCGCTGATGACGTCCTTGACGAGGCTCTGGGCGCCGAACGACACGGCGAGCCCCAGGATGCTGACGCCGGCGATGACCGCCGTGATGTCGATGAAGAGGTTGAGCGAGAGCAGGAGCGCCAGGACCAGGAGCGCGATCCTGCCGACGCTCCGGAGCAGCTGGGCGATGGTGTGCCCGCGCTTCTCGGCCGCGGTGAGCGTGCTGTCGTCACCGTCGTCCACCGCCGCGATGATCCGGCGCGCCGTGACCTTGACCACCAGCCAGCCGCCCCAGGCCGCGCCCCAGATGATGGCGAGGCGCGCCGCGAGGGTCAGCAGGTCGTGCAGGTTGGTCAGGTCGGCAAGGTCGAACTTCGGCGCCACGGGGCTGGGAGCGACCACGACGGCAGTGCCTCCGGGAGGTGCGGGCCGGGGCCCGCAGGTGTCCCGGAATCAAATCCCCCGCTGCCCGCCGCGGGAGGCCTGCCGGTCAGGCCGCTGGCGGCTTGGGGCGGCGGATGCCGAGGAGGTGGTAGAGAGGGCAGAACCCGGTGAAGGCGGTCGCGAGAAAGACGAGCCCGATGAGCGTGACGTACCGCCAGGGCGACGGCACCGCCCCGAACAGGCCCAGCAGCAGCACGCCGATCACGAGGCGCACGCCGCGATCGAACCGTCCCATGTTCTGGATCACGCGCCCTCCTTCATAGCGGGACGGTGAGGACCGCCCCCGTCGACCGTCGAAGGATCCGGCGGGCGGTGCCCCGCTCCAGGTAGGAGTCAGGCTGGCCCAGCCGGTGCATCCCGACGGCCACCACGTCGACGCCATCGCCCGCCTCGGCGAGGACCTCATCCACCGGGTCGCCGTGGCGCACGAGCACCGGCGGTCCCGGCGCGACATCGACGCTCCGGCGGCCGCGATCCTTCCGCAATTCCGCGATGCGGCGGACCCGCTCGCCGACCATCGGATCGGTCATCATCTCGACGCCACCCATCGGCGGGCTCGGGAAGACCGTCACGGCCCGCGTCGAGCCGCGGCACAGTTCCGCGACCCGGGCAGCGCCGGCGAGCACCACGGCACCGCGATCGGTCCCGTCCACCGCGGCAAGGATGCGCGGTACGCCACGCCACGACCCCGCCGGGATCACGAGGCACGGCACCGATGAGCGCCGGACGATCTGGTCCGCGGTGGGCCCCAGCATCGCATCGCCCACGTCGACCAGTGGGCGGCGACCGATCACGAGCAGCGAAGCGTCGAGCTGCTCGGCCGTGCGCACGATCTCGATCGACGGATACCCCACCAGCACTTCACAGCGGACCCGCTCGGCGAGCGCGGAAGTGACCGGCGGGTGCCCGTCGGCGCACGGCAGCTCCATCATGATCGAAGGCGGCGACTGGCCCGGCCAGGTCACCGCCACGACCACAAGCTCCGCCTCGGCGGCTGCCGCGATCTCGCGGGCCACTCGGGCGGCGTAGTCTCCGTGGGACGAGCCGTCGGTCGCGGCAACGATGCGCCGGACCGGCGATCGAGGGAAGGAGGTCACGGCCCAAAGGTCGACCCCCCCTCGTGAAGGAATCGTGAATCATCCGCGAACGGTCACGCCGGGTCGCATCCGCGGAAGGCGCGGGCTAGCTTGCAGCCATGTCCCCCTATCGCCTTTCGACCAGGGAACGGCTGGAACAGGTGGTCTCCGCCGGCCTCGCACTGTCGGCCATCCCGACCCTCGACGGCGTGCTCCAGCGGGTGGTCGAGATGGCCGTCGAGGTGATCGGCGCGAAGTACGCTGCGGTCGGCGTCCTCGGGCCCGACAACCGGATGCTGGAGCGGTTCGTGACGATCGGACTGACGCCGGAAGAGGAGGCCGCCATCGGGCCGCCACCCAGCGGCCACGGGATCCTCGGCCTGGTGATCCGGAAGGCGCAGGTCATCCGGCTTCCCGACCTGGCCAAGCACCCCGACTCGTTCGGCTTCCCGCCCGGCCACCCACCGATGCACTCGTTCCTCGGAGTGCCGATCCTCGGTCGGCGGCGCATCTTCGGCGACCTCTACCTGACCGAGAAGCTCGGCGCCCCGGAGTTCAGCGACGAGGACGAGTACATCGCCCGGCTCTTCGCCACCCAGGTCGGCGCGGCGGTGGAGAACGCGCGGCTCCACGACGAGAGCGCCCACCTCCTCGAAGAGGTGCAGCAACTGCACCGCACGAGGGAGCGGTTCTTCGCGATGGTCAACCACGAGCTCCGCAACGCGCTCGCCGCGACGTACGGCTGGGCCGAGATGCTCGTCCGCAAGAAGGACCCGACCACCGTGCCCCGCGCGGCATTCGAGGTGTTCGAGTCGGCGGGCCAGGCCGTGAGCCTCATCAACGACCTGCTCGACCTGAGCCGGCTCGATGAGGACCGCCTGCGGCCCGACTTCAAGATCATCGGCGCGGTGGTGGCCACCGAGCGCGCGTTCGGCCGGGTGACTCCCGCTGCCGACGCCAAGTCGGTGCGGCTCGAGCGGATCGCCCCGCCACCGCCAGTGGGGTGCTGGACCGACGGACACCGCCTGGAGCAGATCCTGCACAACCTGCTGGCCAACGCGATCCGTCACACCCCCGCGGGCAGCACGGTGACCGTCACCATCACGGCGGGTCCCACGATCGAGTTCACCGTCCGCGACCAGGGCCCCGGCGTGCCGGAGGAACGACTCGAGGAGATCTTCGACCTCTACCACAGCGACGTGAACGAGGGCAAGGGGATCGGCCTCGGGCTGCCACTGTCGCGCCGGCTGGCCCGGCTCCTCGGCGGTGACCTGATCGCCGAGCGGGAACCCACTGGCGGCGGGGTGTTCCGGCTGACGTTGCCTGCGGCGGCCAAGGAATCGTGAAGCTGTCTTCATACATCCTTACATTAAGATTCATTCAGCACGGGCCAGATTGACTCCATGCGAATACTCGTCGTGGAGGACGACCGGAAGGTCGCCGGGTTCATCGAGCAGGGGCTGAAGGAGGAAGGCCACGTGGTCGACCTCGCTGCTGACGGCGAGGAGGGCACGACCCTGGCGCACGTCTATGACTATGACGTGATCCTGCTCGACGTGGTGATGCCCAAGAAGAACGGTTTCCAGGTGGCGCAGGAGCTCCGGCGGGAGGGGCGGAACACTCCCATCCTGATGCTCACCTCCCGCGACGCCACCGAGGACGTGGTCCGGGGCCTCGACGCGGGCGCCGACGACTACCTCCCCAAGCCGTTCCGGTTCGACGAACTGCTGGCGCGGGTGCGCGCGCTGGTGCGGCGCGGTGGGGCGGAGCGGATGGAGACGCTCCGCTACGGCCCCATCACGATGGAGCGCCTCAAGCACACCGCCGCGGTCAACGACCGCATGCTCGACGTGACTCCGAAGGAGTTCCAGCTGCTCGAGTACTTCCTGCTCCACCCCGAGGAGGTCGTGCGCCGGACGACGCTGCTCGAGAAGGTGTGGGACATGCATTTCGACCCCGAGAGCAACGTGGTGGACGTGCACGTCGGGAACCTCCGCCGCAAGCTGAAGCAGGCGGCGGGCGAGCAGTTGATCGCGACGGTGCGCGGGGTCGGGTTCGTGCTGCGGCGGAACGGCAAGGACGAGTGACGATCGGCCGCGCCGCCGCGATCGCGTATCTTCGGCCGGCCGGCGCCCTCGCACTCCTCGCCGCTGGTGCCATCGCCCGCCTGAGGGATCCGGTCCTGAGCGACTGGATCTGGATGGCGGGCGTGGTGCTGATCGGGGTCCCGATGGTGGCGCGGACCCTGGCGGGGATGTTCCGGGGGCGGTTCGCCGCCGATATCGTGGCCGCACTGGCCGTCCTCAGCGCGGCCGTGCTCTTCCATCCCCTTGCGGGCCTCGTCGTGGTCCTGATGCAGACCGGGGGCGAGGCGCTGGAGCGGCACGCCGAAGGCCGGGCATCGCGGGCGGTCGAGGCGCTGGCGGCCGCAGCGCCGCGGGTGGCCCACCTGGTCCGCGGCGCGACGGTGGCCGATGCGCCGGTCGATGCCGTCCGCCCCGGCGACCTCATCCTGGTGCGGCCCGGCGAACTCATCCCCTGCGACGGCACCGTGGAGCACGGGTTCGCCCCGGTGGACATGTCCCGGATCACGGGCGAGCCGCTGCCGATCTCCGCCGGGCCCGGCAGCGCGCTCCTGAGCGGCGGCGCGGTGCTCGATTCGCCGCTCACGATCCGCGCGGTCCGCGCGGCCGGCGAGAGCGAGTACGCGCAGATCGTCCAACTGGTCCGCACCGCGCAGGCGAGCAAGGCGCCATTCCAGCGGATCGCGGACCGCTACGCGGTCTGGTTCACACCGATCACCCTGGTGGTGGCGGCGCTGGCGTGGGCGGTGTCCCACGACCCGACCCGCGTGCTCGCCGTGCTGGTGGTCGCGACCCCCTGCCCGATGATCCTGGCGACGCCGGTGGCGATGATCGGCGGGATCAATCGCGGGGCGCGGCGGGGGCTCATCTTCCGCCACGGCGGTGCGCTCGAAGCCGTGGCTGGCGTGACGGTGGTCGTGATGGACAAGACGGGGACGCTCACCCTCGGCCGACCGGAGGTCGCGGAGGTGGCGGCCATCCCGCCCTTCACCCCCGAGGCGCTGCTCGCGCTCACGGCCGCCGTGGAGCGCGGGTCCGGGCACGAGCTGGCGCGAAGCGTGGCGGCCGAAGCCGCGGCGCGCCACGTGCCGGTCCCCGGCGCCGACCAGATCCGGGAGGAGCCAGGGCAGGGCGTGAGCGGGGTCGCGGACGGGCACCGGGTGATGATCGGGTCGTGGAGTTACGTCGCCGGCCGCTCGCCCGAGGCGGGCCAGGCGTTCGCGCCGGTGCACGGCGACGGCACCGGGCTCCGCGCCTTCGTGTCGGTGGACGGGGCCGCAGCGGGGATGATCCGCTTTGCCGACCGCGCTCGCGCCGAGGCGGCGGGCGTGCTGGCGCGGATGCGCGGGATGGGCATCGAGCGGATCATGCTCCTGTCGGGCGACCGCGACGCCGAGGCGCGCACGGTCGCGGCCGGGCTCGGGATCACCGACGCCCGGGGGGACAACCTGCCGGGCGACAAGCTCGCCGTCATCCACGGCCTGATCGCGGAGGGGCACCGGGTGGCGATGGTGGGCGATGGCGTCAACGACGCGCCGGCGCTCAGTGCCGCCACGGTCGGCGTGGCGCTCGCCGCGGGCGGCGGCCGCATCTCGGCGGAGGCCGCCGACATCGTCCTGCTCCGCAACGACCTCGAAGGCGTCCCGGCGGCGATGGCCATCGGCCGCCGCACGATGCGCATCGCGCGGCAGAGCCTGTGGGCCGGCCTGGGCCTGAGCGGGATCGCGATGGTCGTGGCCGCGGCGGGCCAGATCCCACCCACGCTGGGCGCCCTCCTCCAGGAGGGGATCGACGTGGCGGTCATCCTGAACGCACTGCGCAGCAGCACGGAGGGCACCCGATGAGCGACCGTCCCCGTTTCAGCGACCTCGATCCGGCCGAGTCCGAGGCGCTCCTGGCGCGGCACCACATCGGCCACCTCGCCTTCGCCCACGCCGGGCAGGTCGACGTCGAGCCGATCCACTACGTGCGCCAGGGAGAGTGGGTCTACTGCCGCACCGCCGAGGGATCCAAGCTCACCGCGCTGGGGGAACGCCCCTGGGTGGCGCTCGAGGTGGACGAGATCGAGGGCCCATTCGACTGGAAGAGCGTGGTAGCCCACGGGACCGTGTACCTCGTCGGGCCCGGCCCCGAGCACCGCGCGGCGCACCAGAAGACCCTCGCCGCCATCCGTGCCGTCCACCCCGCTGCCCTCACCCCGGATGACCCGGTGCCGGAGCGCACCACGCTCCTGCGCATCCACATCCGCAAGCTCACCGGCCGCCAGGCCACCACCCACCCCTGAGGACCGAGCCATGAACTGGTCAGCCGCCCACATCCACCTGCTGGTGAACCACCTGCCGATCCTCGGCGCGCCGTTCGTGCTGCTCGTGCTGGCGTGGGGCTATGTCACGAAGTCGCGGGACGTGACCCGCCTGGCGCTCTGGCTCATGATCCCGCTGGCGCTCGCGGGCTTCCTGGCCGACCAGAGCGGCGATTCCGCCAAGGACCAGGTGGAGAATGCCGCATGGTTCGACAAGGCGCTGGTGCACGAACACGAGGAGCGCGCCGACTCGACGGTGATCGTGTTCTACGTGGTGGCCGCCGTCGGGGCGCTGGCCCTCTGGCGCCGGCGCCGCCATCCCGATGAACGGTGGCCCCTCGGCGTCGCCGCCCTGGCGCTCGCCACGGCGTCGCTGCTCGCGGCGTGGACCGGACTCGCCGGCGGGGTCATCCGGCACGACGAGGTGCGCCCGGGGGCCACGGTGCCCGCGGCGGTCGGCCGGGACGCCGACTGATGCCCCGCACGCTCGTCCCCAAGCTCTGGACCACATTCAAGGAAGGTTTCTCCCGGCGCCAGCTCCTGGCCGACGCCGGCGCCGGCGTCATCGTCGGCGTCGTGGCGCTGCCGCTCGCCATTGCGTTCGCCATCGCCAGCGGCGTCACCCCCGACCGCGGGCTTGCCACCGCCATCGTGGCCGGCTTCCTGATCTCCGCGCTCAGCGGGTCGCGCGTGCAGATCGGCGGCCCCACCGGCGCATTCATGGTCATCGTCTACGGGATCCTGCAGCAGCACGGGATCGACGGGCTGATGGTGGCCACGCTGATGGCCGGCATCATCCTCGTCGTGATGGGTGTGGCCCGGATGGGCGGCGTCATCAAGTTCATCCCCTACCCGGTGGTCCTCGGCTTCACCGCCGGGATCGCCATCATCATCTTCTCGAGCGAGGTGCGTGACCTCCTGGGCCTGGACACCGGCGCACTTCCGGCCGACTTCCTCGGAAAGTGGCGCGCCTTCCTGACCCACGCGCACACCGCCAATCCGTACGCCGCGATCATCGCCGCGATCACCGTGGCCACGCTGGTCTGGTGGCCCCGGGTGAGCCGGCGGATCCCCGGGCCGTTCGTGGCGCTCATCCTCACCACCGTGCTGGCCGGGGCGCTCGGGTGGCCGGTGGAGACCATCGGCACCCGGTTCGGCAACGTGACAGCGCACCTGCCGACCCCGCACCTCC
This sequence comes from Gemmatimonadales bacterium, assembly GCA_035455865.1. GTDB lineage: Bacteria > Gemmatimonadota > Gemmatimonadetes > Gemmatimonadales > GWC2-71-9 > CAMLHU01. The sequence continues at coordinate 9,866 of DATIEF010000116.1, forward strand.
CGTCGGTGCCGTGGGCCACGGTCCCGTCGCTCGTCCAGCCGGCGATCACCATCGCGCTCCTGGCCGCGGTGGAATCGCTCCTGTCGGCAGTGGTGGCGGACGGGATGACCGGCGGACGGCACCGCTCCAACATGGAGCTCGTGGCGCAGGGCGTGGCGAACATCGCGAGCCCGATCTTCGGCGGCATCCCGGCCACCGGGGCCGTGGCCCGGACCGTCACCAACATCAAGAGCGGGGGCCGGACACCGGTGGCGGGGATGGTGCACGCGCTCACGCTGCTGCTCATCACCCTGCTCTTCGGCGGGTTGGCGGCGCGGATCCCGATGGCCACGCTGGCCGGCATCCTGGCCGTGGTGTGCTGGCACATGGGAGAGTGGCGCACGTTCTTTGCCCAGCGGCGGGCGCCCCGGAGCGACGTCGCCGTGCAGCTGGTGACCTTCCTGCTCACCGTCTTCGTCGACCTCACCGTGGCGGTGGAGGTCGGCATCGTGCTGGCGGCGTTCCTGTTCATGCGGCGGATGGCGGAGGTGACGAACGTGAGCGCGGTGACCGGGATGCTGGTCGACGGCGACGAGGCCGCCGACCCGAACGCGGTGAGCGCACGCGAAGTCCCCGCCGGTGTCGAAGTGTACGAGGTGAACGGCCCCTTCTTCTTCGGCGCCACGGCCGCGTTCCAGGAGGAGATGCGGGCCATCACCACCCGGCCCCGGGTGCTCATCGTGCGGATGCGGGGCGTGAGCGCCATCGATGCGACCGGCCTGCACGCCCTGGGCCAGACCGTGCGGCGGTGCCGGGAGGACGGCATCCGGCTGGTGCTCTCCGACGTTCACGCCCAGCCGATGGCGGCGATGGCCCGCGCCGGACTCCTCGACCAGCTGGGCGACGCGAACGTCGTCGGCCATGTGGACGAGGCGCTCGAGCTCGCGCGGGCCGAACTGGGCCTCGCGCCCGGCGCACGCCCCGGGTGGGCGCCGACCGTGGCCCGACAGGAGCGGCGCCGGACGCCGCGCTCCTGAGCCCGGCGCCACACCGGTGTCCCGCCTCTCACGCTGGCTCGTCCGTACGGCGTTCCTCTACCTGGTCGTGGCGCTCGCGCTCGGCGTGGCGCTGGTGTGGCCGCCCGCGGTGGCGCGGTGGCCGGCGCTCGTCCGTGCGGCACCCACCCAACTGCACCTGTTCGTCGTGGGGTGGATCACGCAGCTCATCGCCGGGGTGGCGTACTGGCTCTTCCCGCGCACCGAGCGCGGCGCGCCACCGGAGGACCGGC
>DATIEF010000117.1:0-3118 GCA_035455865.1 Gemmatimonadales bacterium
CTCGAGGAGGAGCTTCTCGGTGAAGGGATCGCCAACCTGGACCTGGGGACGCCGCGCCTCCGACTTGGCTGAGAGCTCCTCCGAGGCGACGCTGGCACCGTGGATCCCGTCGCGGCCGGTGCGGGCCCCGATCGCGAGGAGCACGTTCCCCTCACCGTGGGCGCGGGCGGTGATGAGGTCGGCCTCCTTGAGGAGCCCGACCGCCATCGCGTTGACCAGGGGGTTGCCGCTGTAGCCGGGGGCGAAGTCGACCTCGCCGCCGAGGGTCGGGATGCCGACGCAGTTGCCGTAGGTGCCGACCCCGCGCACCACGCCGGCAAAGAGGTAGCGGTTGCGGGGCTCCTCGAGCGGTCCGAAGCGGAGGCTGTTGAGCACCGCCACCGGCCGGGCGCCCATCGTGAACACGTCGCGGAGGATGCCGCCGACGCCGGTGGCGGCGCCCTGGAACGGCTCCACCGCCGAGGGGTGGTTGTGTGACTCCACCTTGAACGCCACCGCCCAGCCGCGTGGCAGCCGGAGGACCCCGGCATTCTCGCCGGGTCCCTGGATGACGGCGGGACCGGTGGTGGGGAACTTCCGGAGCACCGGCTTGGAGTGCTTGTAGGAGCAGTGCTCCGACCAGAGCGCGGAAAAGACGCCGAGCTCGGTCAGGGTCGGCCGGCGCCCGAGGATCTCCTGGATCCGCCCGAATTCGAACGGCGTGAGGTTGTGCTCCCGGACGAGTGCATCCGTCACCGGTGGCTCACCGGCAAAGGGGTGGGCGCGGGTCGGTGCGGTCGCGGTCACGCGGGGCGGCCCCAGTCGGTTCGGGTCGGGTGGAGGTGGCGGGTCACCGCGGGGGCCGGGTGAAGTGCGGCGTAGTACCGGCCGGGGACGAGGACGTGCCATCGTAGCGGTGGTAGCTGGCGCGGACGATGGCGTCGACCACCTTGCCGCCCTCCAGGATCACCACATCGAAGGTGCCGCATCGCTTGAGGCAGTCGTTCTTGTAGAACAGGAAGGTCTGGTCGCCGTCGGTGCGGGTGACGCCGGCCTTGCCCCAGGACGCCTCGACCTCGGCGACGCTCATCCCGGGGGAGATCGTGGCGACCTGCTCCTGCGCCGCTGCGGCTGCAGGCGCAGGCGTGACCGCCGGGGCGACGACCGGCGCCGGCGCCGGTGCGGCCGCCTTGGCGGTGTCCACCGGCGCGGGCATGGCGGTCGGCGGGGGGACCACCACGGGCGCCGGCGTCGGCGCGGGGGTCGGGGGGGGCGTGGTCGGTTGCTGGGCGAGCGCCAGCGCAGGGATCAGCAGGGCGATGGCGGTGATGGTGACCGGGCGCATCAGCGGACTCCTCCCGCGGGGATCGCCGCGAGCATTGAGGTGAAGAAGCCAAGCCCATCGGTGTTGCCGAGCAGGGGGTCGGCGGCGCGGTCGGGGTGGGGCATCAGTCCCACCACCGTGCCGGAGGCGTTGCAGATCCCGGCGATGTCGGCCGCCGAGCCGTTGGGGTTGTCGGCCGCGGTGGCGTACCGCACCACCACCTGGCCCTCGCCCTCGAGGCGGCGGAGCGTCTCCGCGTCCGCGGCAAAGCGGCCATCGCCGTGGGCCACCGGCATCCGGAGGAGCTGGCCCACGCGGTAGGCGCTGGTGAACGCCGTGGTGGTCCGCTCCACCCGGAGCGTGACCGGGCGGGACGCGAAGGTGAGCCGCGCGTTCCGCATCAGCGCGCCGGGGAGGAGCCCCGCCTCGCAGAGCACCTGGAACCCGTTGCAGATGCCGAGCACCAGCCCGCCGGCCTCGGCGTGGCGCTGGACCGCCTGCATCACCGGGCTGAACCGCGCGATGGCGCCGGAGCGGAGGTAGTCGCCGAAGCTGAAGCCGCCGGGGAGGAGCACCGCGTCCGCCGCGCGGAGGTCGGTGTCCTGGTGCCAGACGTAATAGGCGTCCGCCCCCGCACGCGCCGCAGCCTGGAGCACGTCCTGGTCGCAGTTGCTGCCGGGGAAGCGGACCACCGCCGCGCGGAACATCAGGCCTCCTCCACGCGGAGCTCGAAGTCCTCGGTCACGGGATTGGCCAGGAGCTTGTCGCACATCTGCCGGGCCTTGGCGGTGGCGTCCTCGGCGGAGGCGGCGCGGAGCCCGAAGGTGATCGACCGGCCGATCCGCACCTCCGAGGCGCCGCTGAAGCCGAGGGCGTGGAGCGCCGTCTCCACCGCCTGACCCTGTGGGTCGAGGAGGCCGGCGCGGGGCATCACCCGCACGTGCACGTGGAAGGTCACAGGTCGTTCTCCCGGCGCGCGGCGGCGCCATCGTCGTCGTCGTCGTCGTTCAGGTCGTCGTCCTCCCGTGCCGGGCCGGGGCCCGCGAGCGCCGGTTCCGGACGATCGAGCAGCGCCAGCGCTCCGGCCCGGAGCACCCCGTACGTCATGAACGTGACGCCGAGCGGGAAGAAGAGGTACTCGGGCCAGGTGAGGCCCAGGACGACGATCGTGAGCGTGAAGAGCGTGCCGAAGATCCCCCTGGCGCTCCGGAGCCCGGCGGCGGGGAAGCGGGGATACTTCACGTTGCTCACCATCAGCACCGCGGCGAGCACGATCAGGACCGTGAGGCCGGGGTGCGGGAGGCTCATCGGTTCCAGCACGTCGCGGTAGAACGCGGTCTGGCTGAACGGGTACCAGGTGGCGAGCGTCATCCCCGCCGCCGGGGACGGCAGGCCGGTGAACCAGCTGCTGCCGGCGGGCTTGGTCTCGGCCTGCACGTTGTAGCGCGCCAGCCGCAGCACGGCCGCCACCACGTACGCGAAGCAGATGACCCACGCGAAGCGCCCCGCGGTGGAGAACTCGAGGAAGTACATGATCATCGCCGGCGCCACGCCGAAGGAGATGGCGTCCACCAGCGAATCGAGCTCGGCGCCGAAGCGGGTGCCGGTCTTGGAGAGCCGCGCCACCCGGCCATCGAGCATGTCGAGCACGGCGGCGAACACGACGTACCACGCCGCCGTGACGAAGTTGCGGTTGTAGGCCGCGACGATGGCCCACATCCCGAAGAAGAGGTTGCCGAGCGTGAAGGTGCTGGGCAGCACGACGACCGCCCGGCCGATGTTGGGGCGGGGGAGGCCGCGGCGCCGGGGCATCAG
>DATIEF010000118.1:0-7992 GCA_035455865.1 Gemmatimonadales bacterium
CCGCATCGCTCACCCCCAGGACCATCCCGGGATCCTCCTCCGTCGGCGGCGGGAGCTTCCCCGACGCGGAACTCCCGACCACCCTGGTATCCCTGGACCCGGGCGCGCTCGGCGCCGACGGACTCGCGATCCGCCTCCGGCTCGGCCGGCCGCCGGTGGTGGCCCGGGTCAAAGACGGACAGGTGCTGCTCGATCCACGCACCCTCCCGGAGGCGGCCTTCGCCGACGTGGGCGCGGCGCTCCGGCGCGCCCTTGAGGCGGAGACGTGAGCGCGGGGGCGCCGACCGGCCGCCGGCGCGCCGTGTTCTTCGATCGCGACGGGACGCTGATCGCGGACACCGGCTACGCGGCGCGGCCGGAGGACGTCCGGCTGATCCCCGGCGCCGCCGCCGCGGTGGCGCAGGTCAACGCCGCCGGGTACCTGGCCGTCGTGGCCACCAATCAGTCGGGGATCGCGCGCGGGCTCATTTCGCTCGAGCAATATCACGCGGTCGCCGCGCGGACCGCCGAACTGCTGGCGGCCCAGGGCGCGCGCCTCGACGCGCAGTTCTTCTGCCCGCACTACCCCGACGTGACCGGTCCCTGCGAATGCCGGAAGCCGGGGGTCAAGCTCTATCGCGACGCCGACGCGCAGTTCGGGATCGACTTTGCAGGAAGCGTCTGGATCGGCGACCGCCTGCGGGACGTCGAGCCTGCCCGCACGCTCGGCGGGACCGGGATACTGGTGCTGACCGGCCAGGGAGCGGGCGACGCCGACGCGGCGCGGACCGAGGGGTTCGCGGTAGTGGCGGACGTAGGAGAGGCGGTCCAGAGCGTGCTGCGGACGGGAAGGTGACAGACGCTCAGACGCACGGACGCTCTGAACAGCAGACACGCCGACACTGTGGTGCACGAATTCAGTGGCCGCACCGGCCTCGCCTCCACTCTATCCCAGAGCGCCTGAGCGTCTGTGCGTCTATGCGTCTGTGCGTCTGTGCGTCTGTCCGTCTGTTCACTGACTGGAGTGCGTGAATGTCCACGACCGAGACCGCCGTGTTCGCCGGCGGATGCTTCTGGTGCCTCGAGGCCGTCTTCGAGCGGTTGCGCGGGGTGGAGAAGGTCATCTCCGGCTACACCGGCGGCGCCCGCCCGGCCCCGACCTATGAGCAGGTGTGCAGCGGCGCCACTGGGCACGCGGAGGCCATCGAGGTGGCATTCGACCCCGCGGTGATCTCCTACCGGGACCTGGTGACGCTCTTCTTCGCCTTCCACGACCCGACCACGCGGGACCGCCAGGGCCCGGACATCGGCACCCAGTACCGGTCGGCGATCTTCACTGCGACCGACGCGCAGGCCGGGGTGGCGCGGGACGTGATCGCGGAACTCACCGCCCAGGGCGTCTTCGATCGGCCGATCGTGACCGAGGTGACGCCGCTGACGGTCTTCTACCCCGGTGAGGCCTACCACCAGCAGTACTATCGCCGCAACCCGGACAAGGGCTATTGCCAGGCGATGATCGCGCCAAAGGTGGCCAAGCTGCGCGCGAAGTTCGGGGAGCTGGTGGCCCGATAGCGTGAACGGGGAACGGTCAACGGTGAACGGGGAACTCCCGCCCCGTTCACCGTTCACTGTTTACCGTTCACCGCTATATTCCGCCCATGCCGCTCCGCGTCGCGGTCGCCGTTTCCGGCGGCGGGACCAATCTTCAGGCCCTCCTCGACGCGCTGCCCCCGGGTGCGCCGGCCCAGGTGGTGCTGGTGGTGAGCAACAAGCCGGCGGCGGGTGGGCTCGAGCGGGCGCGCCAGCGCGGCGTGCCGGCGGTGGCCTTCGCCGATCCGGCCGACGGGAACGAGTGGCTGGAGCTCCTCCGGCGGCACCAGGCGGACCTCGTCGTCCTGGCCGGCTACCTCAAGCTGGTGCCCGCCGCGGTGGTCACGGCGTACCGGGGACGGATCATCAATATCCACCCCGCCCTGCTCCCCGATTTCGGCGGCCCCGGGATGTACGGCGCGCGGGTGCACCAGGCGGTCCTGGCGAGCGGCGTCCGCGAATCGGGCCCGACGGTGCACCTGGTGGACGAGGAGTACGACCGGGGCACCATCCTGGCGCAGGTCCGCGTCCCCGTCCTCCCCGGCGACACGCCAGCCACGCTCGCCGAACGGGTGCTGGCCCAGGAACACCGGCTCCTCCCGCTCGTGGTCCTGGCCGCCGCCAGGGCCGGCCACCCGGTGCCCCTCGGCCCCGACCTCGAACCCCAGGGAAGCTGACCCTCCGATGCCTCGTGCCCTGATCTCCGTCAGCGACAAGCGTGGGATCGTCCCCTTTGCCCAGGGACTCGTGAAGCTCGGCTGGGAGATCATCTCCACCGGCGGCACCGCCAAGGCGCTCGCCGACCAGCAGGTGCCGGTGACGTCGGTGGACCAGGTCACCGGCTTCCCCGAGATCCTCGACGGGCGCGTCAAGACGCTCCACCCCGCCATCCACGCCGGCATCCTCTTCCGCCGCGACCTGGCCCCGCACCGGGACGCGATGGCGGAGCACCGCCTCGCGCCGATCGACCTGGTGGTGGTCAACCTCTATCCGTTCCAGGCCACCGTGGCGCGGCCCAACGTGCACTTCGAGGACGCCGTCGAGAACATCGACATCGGCGGGCCGTCGATGCTCCGCTCCGCCGCCAAGAACCACGAGCACGTGCTCGTGGTGGTCGACCCGTCGGACTACGGCCGGGTGCTCGAGCTCATCGCCCGGGGCGAAGTATCGACGGAGGAGCGGCGGGCGCTCGCGGCCAAGGTCTTTGCCCACACCGGCGACTACGACGCGGCCATCGCCAACTTCCTCGCGGCCAGCGACACGGAACTGCCGTCGGTCCTGGCGGTCTCGCTCCGGCGTTCGCAGGCGCTCCGCTACGGGGAGAACCCGGGCCAGCGGGCGGCGCTCTACGTCACCGAGGAGCCGCGCGGGATGGCCGACCTCACCCAGCGCCAGGGGAAGGAACTCTCCTTCAACAACCTCCTCGACATCGAGGCGGCCACCGCGGCGGCGGCGCTCTGGAGCAACCGTCCGGCCTGCGTGGTCATCAAGCATACGACGCCCTGCGGGATCGCCGTGGGGACGAGCAGCGAGCACGCCTTCCGGAAGGCCCGCGCCACCGACCCGCTCTCGGCGTTCGGCAGCGTCGTCGGCTTCAACACGGTGGTGAGCGCCGCCGCCGCCGAGGCGATGGCCGACCTCTTCGTCGAGGTGGTGGTGGCGCCGAGCTTCCAGGCGGAGGCGCTGGAGGTCTTCAAGGCCAAGAAGAACCTGCGGGTGGTCGAGCTCCCGGTGGGCGGCAGCAACCGCGGGCTCGACTTCAAGCGGGTGCGGGGCGGGTTCCTGGTGCAGGACCGCTTCGTGTACGACGGCGACGAGTCCGCGTGGAAGGTGGTGACCCAGCGCCAGCCGACCGACCCCGAGCGGGGCGACCTGGCCTTCGCCTGGGCGGCGGTGGGGGCGGTCAAGTCGAACGCCATCCTCATTGCGCGTGACGAGGCCGCCATCGGCATCGGCGCCGGCCAGATGAGCCGGGTGGACAGCGCGTTCCTCGCGGTCCACAAGGCGCACAAGGAAGGGCACGACACCAGGGGCGCCGTCCTCGCGTCGGATGCATTCTTCCCCTTCCCCGATGGGGTGGAGGAAGCGGCGGCGGCGGGAATCACCGCCATCATCCAGCCCGGCGGCTCGGTGCGCGACGCCGAGGTCTTCGCCGCCGCCGACCGGCTCGGCATCGCGATGATCGTCACGGGCAAGAGGCAGTTCAGGCATTGACAGCGTAAACGGTCAACGGTGAAGGGTGGAACGGGACCGCCCCGTACACCCCCGTTGACCGTAGACCGTTGACCGTTCACCGGGAAGCGAAACGCATGCAATTCAAGGACGAACACCCCCCCTACGCCTGGGCCGGCGTGGCCGCCGCGGTCCTCCTGGCCATCTACGTGGCGACGCTCTCGCCCACGACGGCGTTCTGGGACACCTCGGAGTACATCGCCGCCGCCAAGGTGCTCGGGATCCCGCATCCGCCGGGCAACCCGCTCTTCACCGTCGTGGCCCACACGTGGGGGCTCATCCCCTGGGCGGCCGACTACGCGGTCCGGATCAACCTCTTTGCCGCCGTCACCAGCGCCCTGGCGTCGGGGCTCTGGTTCCTGGTGTCGGAGCGGTGGATGCGCGGCATCGTGCCTGCCCGGTGGCCGCGTTACGCCGCCGCGTTCGCGGGGGTGCTGGCGGCGGGCACGGCGTGGACGGTGTGGAACCAGTCGGTGGTCAACGAGAAGGTGTACACCCTCTCGATGCTGTCGGTGGCGCTCGTCGTCTGGCTCGCCGTCCACTGGGGCGACGCCGAACCGGGCCCCGCCCGCGACCGGTGGCTCATCCTCGTGGGGTACGTCCTGGCCCTCACCTCCACCAACCACCTGATGGGCGTGCTCGGCGCGCCCGCGGTTGCGGTGTACGTCCTCTGGACCGAGCCCAAGGTCATCCTCAAGCCGTGGGCACCGCTCCTCGGATGGTTCCTGACCATCGCGGTGTTCAACCACCTCCCCGACCTGGCCCATCCCGGCGCGGGCCCGACCGAGATGCTGGTCACGGTCGTCACGCTGGCGCTCATCGTCTACGCCATCTGGCGCGACCCCAAGGACCAGCTCGCCTACCTGGCGGTCGGTGCCGTGCTCGTCGGCATCTCGCTCAACTACGTGTACCTCCCGATCCGCGCGGCCCAGTACCCGCCGATCAACGAGGGGGAGCCGATCGGCTTCCTGAGCCAGGCGCTGAGCGACGTGCTCAACCGCGTGCAGTACGGGAAGCCGTCGCTGATGGACCGCCAGGCCCCGTTCTACTACCAGATGGCCACCTTCCTCGAGTACTTCGGGTGGCAGTGGGCCCGCAACTGGAAGGCGTTCGCCGGGATCGCCACGGGGCTCTTCGCCTTCCTCGGCTTCTCCGGCCTCTTCGGCCTCTGGCGCTCGGACCGCCGGGCGGCGTACGCGGCGATCGCGCTCCTCGGCACGCTGAGCGTGGCGCTCGTGTTCTACATGAACTTCAAGTACGGGTTCTCGATCGCGTGGGACAAGTTCGGCAACAACGTGCCGCGGGAGGTGCGCGAGCGCGACTACTTCTTCATGGGCGCCTTCGCGGTGTGGGGCGTCTGCGCCGGCCTGGGCATCGCCGTCTGGATGCGGACCATCGCCGACTTCACCACCCGCGCCGGGACCGCCCCCGCCCGTTGGGCCATCTCGACACCGCTGCTGGCCCTGGCGATCATCCCGTTCTTCGGCAACCGCGCCACCGCCAGCCGCGCCCACGAGACCGTGGCCCGCGACCTGGCGGTCGACATGCTCCAGTCGGTGGCCCCGTACGGCATCCTCATCACCGCCGGCGACAACGACACCTTCCCGCTCTGGTTCGCGCAGGAAGTGCTGGGCGTCCGGACCGACGTGACGCTCGCCAACCTGTCGCTGATGAACACCGACTGGCACCTGCGGCAGATCAAGCGGCGGGAGACGCCGGACTTCGATGCCACCGACGCCCTCCCCTACTGGAAGGACCGGATCAAGGCCGGCGACGTGCCGGGCGAGGCCCCGGGCGGCGGCATCACCAAACCCACCAACCCCGTTTTCCAGTGGAGCATCCCCCAGCTCGACTCGATGGCGGACCTGACGCCGGTCGCCAAGGACCAGAAGGTCACCTGGGACTCGCTGCAGATCACCATCAACGGGAGCTACATCCCGCAGGGGAACGGCTACTACCTCGAGAAGAGCGACCTGGCCACCCTGATGCTGATCCACGACAACCTGGGCAAGCGGCCGATCTACTTCTCGATCACCGACGCGTTCCACCCCGACCAGGTCTTCGGGCTCCGACCCTACCTCGTGGCCGAGGGGCTGGCACGCCGGCTCTACCCCGCGCCGGTCAAGCCGGGCCCCAACATCGTGACGTCGCCCTACATCGGCTACATCGACGTGAACGCCACGGACAAGCTCATCTGGGATGTCTACCACTACCAGGCGGTGACCCGGAAGCGTCCCTTCGGTTGGGTCGACCCGCCGTCCGGGTCGATCCTGACCGTCTACGGCCTGATCTACGCCTCGATGGCGCAGGTCTACGCCGAGAAGGGCGATTCCGCCAAGGCCCGGAAGGCCGAGCAGGTGTACGAGGGGATCGCGGCGCAGATGCCCGCGAACGGGCCGCGGTAGCCGTGCCGTCCCACGAGATCCCCCGGGGCAGTGATGCTCCGGGGGATCTTTCGTCTTCAGGCAGCGGCACGATGGAAGTGCTGGGGATCTTCCTCCGGCTCGGCGCCACCGCGTTCGGCGGGCCGGCCGCCCACGTGGCGCTGATGGAGGAAGAGTTCGTCCGCCGGCGCGGGTGGATCTCGCGCAGCGGGTTCCTCGACCTGGTCGCGAGCGCCCAGCTGATCCCCGGCCCCAACTCGACCGAGCTGGCCATCCATCTCGGCTACCGGCGCGCGGGATGGCGCGGACTCATCGCCGCGGGCGCCGGGTTCACCCTGCCGGCCGTGCTCCTCACCGCCCTGCTCGCGTGGGGCTACGTCCGCTTCGGCGCGCTCAGCGGCGTGGCCGGCGCGCTGGCCGGCGCCAAGGCGGTGGCATTCGTCGTGGTGCTCCGGGCCCTCTGGGATTTCGGCCGGTCGGCGCTCACCACGCGCTGGCGCATCGCGCTCAGCATCGGTGCGTTCGCCGCGAGCCTTCTCGGCGCCGACGAGCTCCTGATCCTGGCGCTTGCGGTGGTGGCCGGGCTCGCGCTGGCCTCGCGATCGAGGATGAAGGCGATTCTCATCCCAGCCTGGTCCGTACCCGCCTTACCCGCCTCACCCGCCCTGTCCGCCCTCTTCTTCACCTTCCTCAAGTTCGGGGCGGTGCTCTTCGGCAGCGGGTACGTGCTGCTCGCCTTCCTCCACGGCGATCTCGTCGACCGGCTCCACTGGCTCACCGACCGCCAGTTGCTCGATGCGGTGGCCGCGGGGCAGCTGACGCCCGGTCCGGTCTTCTCGACCGCCACGTTCGTGGGCTACCTCGTGGCCGGCGGGCGCGGGGCCGCCGTCGCGACCATCGGGATCTTCCTGCCGGCGTTCGTCTTCGTGGCGGTGAGCGGCCCGCTCATCTCCCGCTGGAAGGACGCGCCGGCCTTCCGTGCCGCACTCGACGCGGTCATCGCCGCCTCCCTCGGCCTGATGGGCGCCGTCACGGTGCTCCTCGGACGTACCGGGGTCACGTCGTGGGGCACCCTCGCCCTCGCCGCCGCGGCGGCGCTTGCCCTCTGGCGCTGGCGGGTGAACGTCGCGTGGGTGCTGGTCGCGGGCACGGCGATCGGATGGGTGATGAGGTGACCCAGCAGTTCACGCACTCGTTCACCCGGCGGTGCATGCGGAGGTTCACGCGGCAGTGCACGCGGTCGTTCACGCGGTCCCTGACCCGCTCTACCCCCTCCCCACGCCCCCGCTAGATTACTCCGCGCCGAGGCGTGGTGGCCGAGTGGTTGAAGGCACCGGTCTTGAAAACCGGCAAGCCCGCAAGGGCTTCGTGAGTTCGAATCTCACCCACGCCGTGCGTGTCGGTGAACGGTCAACGGTGAACGGTCAACAGGCAACGGACCAGAGTTGACCGTGAAGCGGTGCGGCCCGTTGCCCGTTCACTGTTGACCGTCGACCCTCACCGTCCACCTCTTGACCGTCGAAGCACCGCTCGCTACAGTTAGCTCCACAACGGAAGCCGTGGTCATTTGCCGCTATTGCAGCCACGTTAAACAACTGCTAAAACGCGACCGCCTGGCGGCAGTCTTACGCCGGGCATTTCGTTTTGTACCAGTTGATGGAGCGCCGATGCGCCCAGCCGTGCTGCACGCAATGGAGATGCGAATGACCACCCGACTCTGGCCGGAGGGGGGTCCGCGCGTGCGCGCGTGACATCGGGCGATCCGTCGCTCTTCCCGCTCCCGGCCAGCTGGTGGTCGGGAGCGTTC
>DATIEF010000119.1:0-6359 GCA_035455865.1 Gemmatimonadales bacterium
CCAAAGCTAAGCACACCCTCCTCGCGGCGTTGACGCTCGCGGCGGCCTGCACCTCCCGTCCGGCGCCGCCGCGTCCGCCCGCATCGGATTCCGCACCCGCCGCGACGGCCACCGACGCCCGACCGACGATCGTCTTCCTCGGCACGAGCCTCACCGCCGGCCTCGGCCTCGATCCCGACGACGCCTATCCCGCCCTGATCCAGCAGAAGCTGGACTCGGCGCACCTCGACTTCCGCGTCGTCAACGCCGGCGTGAGCGGCGAGACCTCTGCCGGCGCCCTCCGGCGGATCGACTGGGTGCTCCGGGGGCCGGTGCGGGTGCTGGTCATCGAGACCGGCGCCAACGACGGGCTCCGGGGCCAGGATCCCGACTCCACCCGCGCCAACATCGAGGCCATCATCGCCAAGGCCCGCACGCGGCGGCCAGTGCCGGTGGTGGCGCTGGTCCAGATGCGGGCGCTCCCCAACTACGGCGCCGACTACCGCCGCCGCTTCGACGGCCTCTACCCCGACGTGGCACGGCGCGATAGCGTGACGCTCCTCCCCTTCCTCCTCGACCGCGTGGCGGGGATCGACTCCCTCAACCAGGCCGACGGCATCCATCCGAACCGGATCGGCGAGCGTATAGTCGCTGAGAACGTCTGGCGTGCGCTCGAGCCGATCCTCAGGCGGATGACCGATGCATCCGGTCGGCGCGGCGGATCGTAATGCCGGACGAGACCCGGGGCGGCTGTTCCGGGCAGTCTCGTAACCCGTTGGCAATCAAGGAGATAGATATGCCGTTCGTGCGTCGCACGATGCTGCTCGTGGCCGCGCTGGTGTCGCTCGTGAGCCTGCCGGCGATGGCGCAGGGTGGGATGAGCGGGATGGACAACGATCATCCCTGGTGGGGGCACGGCGTGGCGTTCTGGTCGCAGGCGGACCCGGAGGGGTGCTGGCTCTGCTCCCCGTCGATCGACATCAACGGCGGCCTCTTCTCGTCGAAGGACGCCGCCAACAACTCGACCAATTACGCCTTCGTCCGGCTCCATACCCAGATCGGCCTCGGCATCCCCTACGTGGCGCTGGCCGGCGACGTCAACTTCATCCCGACCCTCGGCGCCACCCCCACCTTCTCGATGCTGGCGCAGTTCGAGCCGCTCCGCCCCCGTTCGCGGGTGTACGCGAGCGCCGGGCTCGGTCTCATCACCGGGCACAACCCGACCGCTGACCGGATGGAGCCGTGGGCCCAGGCCACGCTGGCGTATCGGTCGATGATCCACGACATCACGCCGTTCGTGCAGGTCGGCAGCGCCCTCAACAGCGGCCAGAAGATGGAGCTCCTCCTCGGCGTGGCCCATCCGCTGGCGCCGTACAAGATGCATTGGACGCTGGATAAGTAGCTATCAGCTATCGGCTATCAGCTATCTGCGGCTCCATAAGCCAACGGGCCCCCGTGGACATCCACGGGGGCTCGCAGCAACTGCGCCATGGGAGCTGGATTCACACCTTCGCGCTGATAGCTGATAGCGGATAGCGGATAGCTGATAGCTGTCAGTCCCGATCCCCACCACCCGGCCGCGGCGCCCCCTCAGGCCCGCCGCGCGGCGGACCCTGAGGCCGCTCGGCGCCGGGGCGGCCGGGGCCACCTTCAGGCCGGAACCGCGGTGAGGGGAGGCTTACCAGCACCGACGTGATCAGCAGCACCAGCCCCGCCAGCTTGAGCTCGCGCCAAGCGGTGACCTTGAACGACTTCACGGCCTCCGGGGTGGTGAGGCCGGGGCCCGCCTTCCGCCAGTGGTAGTAGCCCAATGTCACGATGGATAGCACCACCAGGAGCTTGGCATCGAGCGCAAAGCCATATGGCGTGGTCCAGAGCGAGCTCCAGCGGTGGAGGTGGCGCCAGGCGGTGATGACCCCTGACACGCCGAGGAGCCCCGCGCCGAAGAGTGCGATGGCGGAGAACTTCCGCACCAGGAGGCCGACCGCGGCATCGCGGTCGGGGGTGTCTCCCCCCGTGGCGAACGCAGCGCCGACTCCCGCCACCATCATCACGAAGAGCGTGCCGAGCCAAAGCGACCCACCGAAGACGTGGAGGGAGTTGGCCATCGCCATCCACCGCTTGGTGAACAGGATCGCGATCCCGCCGAGCTGGATCCAGAGCATCCCGACCGCGCTCAGGAACCACCCGGCCTGCAGCCGAGCGAGCACCAGGGTGAAGCCGATCGTGGTGAGCGCCAGAAGCCAGATGCGCTGGACGATCGGCCCCCGCATGAGGATGACGGTGTCGGTAAAGCCGAGGCCGGTCATGCTCGCCCGGCCCAGGATGGCGATGAGGACCACGAGCGCGCCGCAGAGCGTGCCCACGAGGCCGATGACCGCCGCGCGATGCGACGCGCTGCCCAGCACGTCCCGGCCCGGGCCCCCGCTCCGGAGCGCGGGCCAGAGCACGCCGAACTGGAAGCCCAGGGCGCCGAGCGGGAGGTAGGAGGCGAGGAAGCCGAGGAGTTCGCGGGGCGGGTCGGTCCAGGTCAGCAACGGTTCAGCGGCGAGCAATGGGGCCTCGTGGTTGAAGGGCAGGCGGCCGCCGATGGGCGACCGACGCCTGCTTACGGGTTGGGGTCCTGCGATGTTGACGGATCAGGGTCAGAACATCCAACCCAGGGCGAGGTTCACGTGGGTGGCCTCGCGGGTGCCGGAGGGATACAGGGTGGCCAGGTGCCGGACTTCGAGTCCGGCGACGATCGGCGCCAGGCGCCAGGTGGCTTCGAGCGTGGTCACGTCGTTCTTGAGCCGGGCGGAGGCGCCGGTGAGCTCGCTGTCCTGCGGGTCATCGACGCCGTACCCGGCGCCGAACTCCCACGCCGAATTGGGCAGGAACACGAGCTGGGCCCAGCCGCCCTTGCTCTTGACCGGCACGCCGCCGACGCCGGCCGCCTGGCCGATGGCACCGCCGCCGAGTGCGGCCATCCCCTGGCCGGTGTAGGCCTCGCCGCGGAACTCGAAGCGGCCGGCGAACGGGACGATGGCCGAGGCGGCGAGCCCCTTGGACTGGAGGAGGGTGTCGCCGGTGGTGGCGAGCCAGCCGTAGTGGCCGCCGATCGAGACCATCCCGCCGTCGCTTCCGCCCCACCGACCCGTGAGCCGTGCCTCGACGCTCGGTCGCCCGCTCCGCTCTGCGATGGTGGGCTGGAGGTTGACCTGAGAGTCGGCGGCGGCTGGGCCGGAGGCTGTCGGCGCCAGGACCGCGACGCCGATCCCTGGGCGGAAGCCGTCCCCCCCGGTCAGGTCGTGGTCGAAGCGGATCTGGGGGATCCAGAGCCAGAGGTTGCCGGACCCGCTGAAGCCCGGGAAGCCGATCGCGGCCAGGGAGCGTGGATTGACGTCGGAGATCGGCGGCGCCTCCTCGCCGATCAGGAGGGTGCTCCGGGGCCAGTCGATCTCGCCGATGGCCCGGCGGATCCGGGGCACGGGGGAGTACCGGCCGAATCCAGTTGCCTGCCCGCCGCCGTAGAAGTCGAGGTCGAGTTCGCCGTGGAGCTGGCCCCCCGCCACGTTGTCCTGGTCCGCCGTGGCGATGATCCTGGTCTGGCGGACGGTGGCGCCGAGCTCGTGCTCCGGCAGGCCGGAGGCGCCGGGAAGGGAAGCGGTGAGCGGCAGGTCCTCCGCCGAGACCGCGGCGTCGTTGTAGAAGGAGTTCATCAGCACCGTGCCATGGAGCCGGACCGTGAGAGTGCCGGGCTTCTGGGCCGAAAGCGCGGTGGCCAGGAAGAGGGCTGCAGTGGCAAGGGTGGCGGGGCGGCGCATGGACGCTCCTGGGCAAGGCCCGGATCTCGCGTTGACGGCCACTCGGTCGGGGTTAGCTTGGAGCGATGACACCCGTGAATCTAGCTTCACTCTCGCTCGCCGGCGCCTTCCTCCTCGCGGCCCCGGCCCGGCCGGCGGCGGGCCCCGTGACCGGGCGCATCATCGTGCTGGACAAGGGGAACAAGGTCGCCCCGGACGTGGGCCAGGCGGTGGTCTGGCTCGAGCGCGCTGACGGCCCCACCCCCGCGCCGCGCCCGATCCACGCGATCGTGACCGCGGAGAACAAGACCTTCACCCCGCACGTGGCGGTGGTGCCGGTGGGCTCGACGGTGACCTTCCCCAACCGCGACGGGTTCGACCACAACGTCTTCTCCCTGAGCGAGGCGGGTCCCTTCGACCTCGGCCTCTACGAGCGGGGAGACGGGAAAAGCGTGACTTTCGCAAAGGCGGGGATCATCCGGGTCTACTGCAACATCCACTCGACGATGAGCGCCTTCGTGGTGGTGGTCGGGTCGCCCTGGTCCACCCAGCCGCAGGGGGACGGGAGCTACAGCATCCCTGCCGTGCCCCCCGGCCAGTACGTGCTCCACGCCTGGCACGAACGGGCACCGGTCGAGGTCACCGAGCCGGTCACCGTCACCGCGACCGGTGCCACGCTCCCCGACCTGACGCTCGACGCCCGCGGGTTCCGTCCTGAGAGCCACATGAACAAGTTCGGGCGCCCGTACGCCCGCGTCGGAAGGCGGTACTGAGGGTGCGCTTCAGCCGGCTGGGCCTCAAGGTGTTCGCCGCCACGGTGGCGGTGGTGGTGCTGGTGCTGGGGGGCGCGCTTCTCCTCACCAAGGTCGAGGCCGACAAGGCCGCGTCGGCGTCGATCGGCCGGGCGCTCGGCGCCACGCGCTCCGCGATCCGCGCCGAGCTCGACGCGCGGGCCTCGGCGCTGCGGCAGTCGACCGCCATCTTTGCCAAGCAGAGCCCGGTCATCGCCCGGATCGAGAAGGCGGTGAGCGACAGCCAGACGAGCGACCTCCTCGACGCCGACTCGGAGCTGGTCCAGCAGACCGGCGCCGCGTGGGCGCTCGTCACCGACGGATCCGGCATCCTCCGCGCCTGGTCGCTCCATCGCGACGAGATCGGCGACGATTTCAGCGGCGCCTCGCTCGTGGCCAAGGCGCTGCAGGGCCAGGCGGCCTCCGGCGTGTGGATCGAGGTCGATTCCAGCAGCGGCACGCCGCACGACGTGATCTACCAGGCCGTCGCGGTGCCGGTGCGGCGCGAGGGGAGCAACCCGATCGCGGCGTTCGTGGCGGCGCTTCCGGTCGACTCCGCCTTTGCCCGCTCGCTCAACCAGCAGACCGCCTCCGACATCGTCTTCTTCACCCTCGACACGCTGGGCCACCCGCGCGTCACCCTCTCCACCCTGCCCACCGCGTCCGGGATGGCCGAGGCGATGGCCGGGATGTCGATGGGACAGATGGGGATGGCGGTCGACAGTACCCTCCAGGCCGCGGGCGACTCGGGGCGGGTGACGCTGGCCGGCGGCGGCGACGTCTGGGTGGGCACCGTGGGGGGGCTCCTCAACGCCGACGGGCAGCCGCTTGGCGGATTCGTGGGGCTCCGGTCGCGGGCGCGGGAGCTGGCGCCGTACACCGGCCTCGAACGGACGATGGTCGTGGTGTTCGTGATCGGCGTCCTGCTGGCGCTCATCATCTCGAGCCTGGTGGCGCGGCAGGTGACCCGGCCCATCGAGCGGCTGGTCCAGGCCACCCGCGAGGTGCGGGAGGGGCGCTTCAGCGGGGCGATCGACGTCCGCTCGCGCGACGAGGTCGGTGAGTTGGCCGGCGCATTTCGCCGGATGATGGCCGACCTCAAGGAAAAGCAGGACCTGGTCGAATACCTGAGCGCCGCCGGCGTCGGGAGCACGATGCAGATGACGCCGGCCGAGCGCCAGGGCGTCAACAGCGGCGAGATCCTCCCGCCGATGCGGCCGAGCCAGGTGTCGTCGCTGCTGGCGCCGGGATCGGCGTTCGCGGGGCGCTACACCATCCGGGAGATCCTCGGCGCCGGCGGGATGGGGGTGGTGTACCGTGCGATGGACACCCAGCTCCACGAGCCGGTGGCCATCAAGACCCTCAAGCCCGACGCGATGGGGGCGGAGAACGTCGAGCGCTTCAAGCAGGAGATCCGCCTGGCGCGGCGGATCACCCACCGGAACGTGGTGCGCACCCACGACCTGGGCGAGGCCGACGGCACGCTCTTCATCACGATGGAGTATGTGGAGGGGAAGAGCCTGGCGGAGGTGCTCAAGAAGCGGGGGCGGCTGCCGGTGGGCGTGGCGCTCACCGTGGCGCGCCAGCTCTGCCGGGCGCTCGAGGCCGCACATGAGATGGGCGTCATCCACCGCGACATCAAGCCGCAGAACCTCGTGGTCGACCCGACCGGCGTCCTCAAAGTGATGGACTTCGGCATCGCGCGGCTCAGCGAGGGGCGGCCGGAGGGGGCCAAGGGGCTCACCGCCGTCGGCACCGTGATCGGGACGCCGGAGTACATGTCGCCGGAGCAGCTGATGGGCGC